>JAFZFY010000387.1 GCA_017555665.1 Pseudomonadota bacterium
GTAGGCGCGTATTGGGCGCTTGCGCCCAATAGCGACGAAGGGGGCTCGCGCCCCCTTCCAAAACATAAATAATCTCGCTGTTCACCACTTCACATCGATGACAGACTGGTCATCCGTGAAGAGTTCGCGATTCTCGCCTTCTGCCCATGTAACTTTGCCGGCTTCATCCAGCTTGACCGGCTTATAGGCGACGACGGTCTGGAATGGAATTTCAACGCTCACGGAACCGACACCACTCGGTGCCTTGACTGGATTCCAGTTGCCGAGTTCCGGCGCGGAACCTACGATCGCATATTTCTGGCCATCCTGCGGAAGATTAAAGGTGATCGTGCGCTTGTCATGCTTGATAATCGATTCTGACGCGTCATCGCGAATCAGGATCTGCACATAATTCGGCTTGGCGATCAGGATGTTCTGATACTGCCTGCCTGTCTCTGCATCCTTCCATGTGCCAGAAGGCAGGTGGAAATTCTGTTTCGCCGAAAGTTTCTGCGTGACGATGATCAATGCCTGCTGTTTGTGATATTCGCGGGCAAAAACAGCCAAACCAGGCTGATAGACGAGCGTTGCCGTCGCGCCCTTTGCAAACACGGGGTACTGCGAACGCAGCCGGAGCGCGCTCTGAATCAGCGGGTACAGATAGGCGCTGTCGAAGTTCATGTCCGCGCGATTGTCGGGCTCCTTCTCACCGGCAAGCGGTGATTCCGTGCCGTAATAAATGCTCGGAATGCCGCGCCAGGCGAGCATCACACGGAGCGCGCGTCCCATCGCATCGGTATCGTTTTTACACAGGCTGATAAAACGAGGCATGTCGTGATTGTCAAGGAACGTGACCATATCATTGGGGCTCGTGTACAGGCGATCGTTCGTCACAATGCCCGCTAGCGCGACAAGCGACTTGTTCTCGCAAAAGACATCGCGAAGCGCAAACGCGAGCGGAAAATCGAACATCTGCGAAAAATGACCGGCTTTCTGCACGTCATCCACTTTCTTCGGATCGCCGTCAAAATACTCGCCCATAAGGATCAGGTTCGGTTGCAGGGCTCGCATCGAGTCATTGAAATCCGCCCAGAAATCGAGATCGACATGCTTGACGGCATCCAGGCGAAGCCCCGTGACATTCGGAATCGACAGCCACTTTTTGGCAGCATTTTTGAGATATTTCGCGACTTCGGGATTGGACTGATCAAGATCCGGCAAGCCGTGTACCTGTCGCTGCGTCAGCTGAACAGGATCGTTCCAGTCCTCGATCGTCAGGGCGGGATGGAACCAATCGGGTTTCTGCTCGACAAGCGGCGAGCCATAACCCACGTGATTCACGACATAATCGAGGATCAAAGACATGCCGTAACGCTTGGCCTCCGCAGCGAGATGGCGCAGATCCTCTTCGGAGCCAAAATGCGTGTCGATCTCGTTCAGGTCGTATGTCCAGTAGCCGTGAAATGCGCCATTGCCAAAGAATTTCTCATGCGCGGCCGAAAAGACAGGCGAAAGCCAGATCCGCGTAATGCCCATGCCCTGCAGCCACGGCAGTTTCTGCTCGATACCGGCAAGATCGCCGCCATGCCAGCCGGCTGGATCCATCGGGTCAAGATCCTCGCTGAGGTTCTGAGCATTAAAAAAGCGATCTATCAAGATGAAATAGATCGCTTCGCCAGGGGAAGCCCCCCCTACGGGGGCTTCAGCAACTTTCGTTTCAGGCTTCTGCGCACCCGGCGCAGAATCACCTGCGGCCGGCGGCTGATCCTCTGGTACATCGCGCATCTGAAGCGCCAGCGGCTGATTCGATACCGAAGCATCCGCCGAGCGCCCTTTCATAAATGCATCGATCAAACCGCCCAGATGTTTCTGAAGCTCGCTTTGCACCGATTCGATCGCATCATCGCCATTCTCGTGCGAATACATCAGGACGGCGGGCACCGAGAACTTGTCGTCAAACGACTTGCGCGCCGCAATATCATAAATCGACATGTGGACGTTCACATCCCAGCGATAACGCCCCGAAAGCGGCGCATAAAACTCCGTCGACACCTCGGTCAGAAGAATGAACTCAGACCCGTTGGCCGATGCGCGAAGCGCATTCAGACGGCGGTCTGTATCGCGAATCGCCGACAGCTGATCCTGGATACCCGCGAATGCGATCTGTTCCACTTTGAGATTGCGCTCGATCAACACCAAGTTGAGAGCCGCCATGACCTCGTCACGTATCGGGGCTGATACCTGATTCGTCACATCGTCATGCGTATAGGCCACCGCAAAGCTCACGTTGTCCGCATACTGCGGGGTCGAGTTCTGAACCGGTGCACATCCCAACAGCGCAAACGGGCCGATTGCCGCACAAAGCGCAAGCAAAAATACAATCAATAAGTTTCTCATAGTCTCTTTTCTATGCTGTGAGGCTCAAATGCCTGTTAAACCCGTTAAAACCACGCTTCCGCTTCGATCGAAAGCACGTGATGCCAGTGATGCGTCGGGCCAAAGCTATTCGTATTAGCTTCCCCAGAGGATGCCTGATTGCCGTAATACTCAAATATACCCTCTTCATCCCCCAGGTTATTGTTTGCGAACGCATTATGCGCGTTGCTGTACTGAATACCATACATCAGGCGAAGCGACGGACGCGAGAAGATGCCGACCCCCGTCGGGTTAAGCACGACACCGAGTTTGCCCTGCCACGTGTTGCGCACATCAAGGTCGCCGAATTCAAGGCCGCGCTTGTCTGCAATCCCTTGATTATTCGCCCAGATCGAACCCGACTCTGAACGCCACAGCTTGCCGTTAAGCGATTTCTCCTGCGCAAACGATGTCTCGACGAGGAGATGCGTCACCTGCGTGATATATACCTGCCCGCGAATGACCGCCGACCAGATCATGCGGTTGCGCTCGCTCGCGCTGATTGTGTCGTCTTTATCGAAGTGATAGCCGAACAGAGCCGCCCACGTCAGATCAAAGCGATTCTTGACAAGCTCCAGGTTCATCTCGTTGCCGAGGTTGAACTGATAACGCTCATCCGTCCATTCCTTCACATAGATACGCTTCGTCACGCCCGAATACGACTCGTCATAGAACTGCTCGGGATGCAGGCGCATGAAGTTCAGGAAGAGATTGTTCCACTTCAATGCCCCCAGCTTGCCGAAGCCGAGATAGCCGATTGCCTTGAAGCTGAACGCATCCACGCTGTCCGGACGGATGTCATTGACTCGGTTCAAATAATTGCTATCCCCGATCGTCGGATTATCGTGAAAATTCTGGAGAATCTCATGTCTCAGATAATCCTCATACCGCAGCGTGATCTGCCCTGATCCGGGATTGTTCGGCAAATAACGCGTCTGATGCGGCGAATTCGTGTTCGTCTCGACGGACGGCGCATACATGACCTCGCCGCCGACACCAAACTCAACGCCGTCTTTCGGCCTGACGCGAAGCGCCGCGCCCGCCGTCAGCACCGGGCTGTATCCCTGCGAATTCTTCAGGTAACCCGAATCACCGATACCGACGAGCAGATCGGTCTTGTCGGTACTCCACGTCAGGCTGGCACCGACCGTGTCATAAAAAATCTCGGCAAACTTCATATCGTAAAGTCCGAGATCCCCAAAATAAAAGTCGAGCGTGCCCACCTGCCAGACGAGATCCTTAGAGCCGATATTCCCGGCCTTCACATACAGCTGCGTCAACGCGAACTGCCCCAGCGAACCGTTGAGCAGGTCTGCCGCATGCGCCGAACCGCCTTCGATCTTCGCGTGAAGGCTGGTCCAGATCTCATCCGTGCCAGGGGTCTGCTTCAACAGCTGCAGGCGCATGTCGAGTGCCGCCCACTGCGTCTCGTTCAACAATCGGCCAGATATATTCCAAAGGCCAAGTTTTGAATATCCGCCCTGAAAATCCGGCCGCGCACCGATGCGGAAATACCCGCCAGCACTAAAGCGATCGTCATCCGCGCGTGCCTCGCCAGGCAACACCGCCGTCGATACCAACGCCATGATCGCGGCAAATAAAGCCAGAAAACGACACAAATGCTTGTTCATATCCTGTCCAGACTATGGGTTAAACAAATGCATTAAACTAATGCCATGCTCATAATTCTTTTTTTGGACGGGGGGAAGACTCCCCCCGCGCGGCTATTGCCTGCGGCAATACGCCGCTCCCCCCTCTTCCGGGTACCCCGCAAAAAACGATATACCGCTATTTCGTAAAGATCACGATGCTACGCGGCTGAACGCTGTAACCATCCGTCGTCTTGCGACTCCCATCCAGCCATGTGTTGCGCTCTTCATTCTGTTCAAAATGCTTCTGCGTATCGACCAGAATCATCCATTCCCCGCCATCCGGCAACGCAAAATAACGCTCCTCGAACGGCTCCATGTTATACGCCACAAAAAGCGACGGCTGAGAGCCTGTGCCCTTATAATACATGCCAATCGCACGCTCGCCCCACATGCTCTCCGAATGACCGTCCGGCCCCCACCACGTGAGCTCCGTCCCGTAATCTGACGGCGACAGGAATGCCTTGTACTGCTTGCGTATCGTGATCATGTCGCGCACAAAATCATGCATGCGCACATTCGCTTCCGTCGAGACCCAGTCGCCCCACCGGAACCAGTTGTACTCGTTGTTGGCCGAGTCCGAATACGCGTTGTTGTTGCCGTACTGCGTGCGCATATACTCGTCGCCGCCCAACATCATCGGCGAACCATGGCTCGTGAACATGAACGCAAAGAAGTTGCGGATCATCTGGCGTTTGAGCGCTTCGTCATCCGCATTCGGGCACATGCCGGATCCGGTCAGGCACGCATCCATCACCCCGCCGCCATCACAGTAGTTGCAATCATCCCCGCAGACCGACATGCTCACGCACCAGTTGCGCGAATGGTTCGTCGCCTCGCCACTGACCAGATCGCAGAACGCATTGTAGCGGTCATAGCAACAGATCGGATTGAGCTTGCCGCAGCCGTTGTGCTTCTCCCAATAACTCGAAAGATCGTACAGCGTAAAGCCGTCGTGTGCCGTCAAAAAGTTGACCGAATGGAACGGCTTGCGCCCGTCATCCCCAAAGAACACGCTCGAACCCGTCAACAGGTTGCCGATGTTCATGTCGTGCGACCAATACGGTGAAACCGTCTCTGTCGCGGAAAGATTATAGCCATCGTCGTTCACGAGCGGACGGATCATATCGCGGTAACGACCATTCCACTCGAACCAGCCATGATTCTCATGCTTCGACGATTTCGGGAAAAGGCCGTTCACATACTGTGAGAGGCTCCACGGCTCTGCAATAAAGCGCGTGTGGTATTTCGCCATCACATCGTCATCGATGATATCCTGAATGACCGTGTTGGCGATATTCTGCGCCCAATAGACATTGTCCGAATGATCGCCTTGATCATCGACCTTGGCATCATCAAGCCCCAAAATAGACGCAAGATCAAAGCGGAAGCCATCGACGTGCATCTCCTCAACCCAGAAGCGAAGGTTGTCCAGAATCAAGCGTCTGAACGGCTTGTTGTTCGTCCGGCACTGGTTGCCGACACCCGTCTCATCGAGATACCCCTGATTGCGCTTGCCAGAACTCTTGTCCGGTTCCAGGTGATAATACTCTTTGTTGTCGAGACCTCGGAACGAATAGATCGTCGCTGCCGTCGGATCGATAAACGTCGACTGCGCACCATAGTCAAACGTGTTCTTGGCGACCTTGCTCTCCCAGAAGCCGCCCTCACCGGTGTGGTTATACACGATGTCGAGAATGACCTCGATGCCGGCCTGATGCAGCTTGTCGACCATTTCCTTGAACTCGTCGTGAACGCCGTTCGTCTTCTCCTGGTTGACCTTCGTCGCAAAACGCTGCTCTGGCGCAAAAAACGCGATCGTGTTATATCCCCAATAGGTGCCGTCATCCGGCTTCTCGGCACTCGGCATAAGCTCTACCGCCGTGATGCCAAGGTCTTTCAGGTAACCGGCCATTTCGCCGATGCCGCGCCACGTGCCAGGATTCTTGATGCCTGACGTGCCAGGTATATTGTCGTCGAGCGCTTTCATCGTGAAGCCCTGCGGATGGACTTCATAAAAAATCAGGTCGTTCTGGGCATGACCTTCAAAAGCGTCGCCTTTCATGCGGTTCTCACGCCACTGCTTCTCGTGGTCGCTCCACACATACTCGCTCTTGATGACGACAGACTTGGCTGCCGCCTTCCAGTCGGAAATATCACGAGCCGTACCCGATGCGGGATTGCCCGAACCCCAGTCAAAATCTCGGTGAATACGGCGTGCATACGGATCGAGCAAAAGCTTGTTCGGGTTATACCGGTTGCCTTCCTCGTCGCAGTCGGTTTTAAAGCCGATCGTCGAGCCCGGCTCGAAGTTCTTGTCATACGTCCAGTTCGGACCGAACGCGATATAGCCGTAATGCGTGCCCACGCCGATGCCATAGACAAATACCGTCCAGATCCCGCTCTCCTCGTCTTTGGTCATCGGGATGCGCTTGGTTGGCACCGCCGATTCTGGATCCTTAAAAATCAGGACTTCCACGCGCTCCGCATGTTTCGCATATACGGCAAAGTTCACGCCTTTCTCGGTAAGCGTCGGTCCCAGGATCTCATAAAGATCATCGCCTTTCATCCCCGTCAGCTTGTCCGAGATACGCTCATAGCAATAAAGCCCCGTACACTTGTAAACATCCGAACAGCCCTGCATGGCCGCAATTCCGCCCAAAAGCCCCAGGATAAGTCCCATGCGACGCATAACCCGATGTGAATACTTCATCTCTCAACCTCCCTAAAGCCTTAGGCAATTACTTCTTTTCTTTCCAAACGATGATCTGGCGCTCTTTTGTCAAGGTCACGCTCGTCGTTTCCGAAACCACATTCGCTTCATCGAGCAGATCGATCCAGCCGTTCGCACCGGCATTCACGCCGCGTTCCTTCAGATTATAGGACTGCGGATCGTCGCTGTCGTTGATACCGACAAGAATCGTCTCATCCTCATCACGCATGACATACAGATAAGACCGTTCATAGGCATCGACCGTCTGGCGCTTGCCATACCGCAGTGCCGTATGCTGACGACGGATCTGACCGAGCTTCTGCACAAGCTGAAGCGTCTCCTGCTGATACTGGTTCAGCGCGCCGCCAAACTCCATCATGCGCCGGTTATCCGGGTCATTCGCCCCCTCAAGACCGTATTCATCTCCGTAATAGATCAGCGGGATCATCGGGCTCGTCATCAAAAATGTCCAGGCGAGCTTGAGCTGGCGATAGGCCCACGCATCGTTCACTTCGGGGTTGTTGCCGTATTTTTCCTCGCTGTCGTGATGGATATGCGAGATCGCTCGCGCCACGTCGTGGTTCCCCAAAAACGTGCTCATCAGCGCCGAGCCGTATGTCGTATCGCTCCACGCCACGAAATCCTTGAGATCATAGAACTTGCCGTCGCCGTTCATGATCGTGCCGCGAAGCGTGTTATAAAGCGGGAAATCGAACTGACCGTGCAGCATCGTGTCGCCGATGTACTGCTTGATCTTATCCACCCCGTCAAACGTCTCGCCGACCATATAGAACGGAATTGTGCTGTACTGGTTGAGCTCGTCCATCGCCTTGCGAAGGTCGCGGATCATGATCATCGGCATGTGCTTGACGGCATCGAGGCGGAAGCCGTCGATCCCGGTCGTGCGCACGAGCCATCTGGCGTGATCGAGCACAAACTCGCGCGCCTCCTGGTTGTTGTAGTTGAAATCGGGAAGATTCGGGCCGAACCAGCAGGTCTCAGGAATCCGGTTCCAGTTCTCCTGGCTGTCATGCGGCCCCTCGCAGAGAATCGAATCCCGGTCGGCGACATCCACATTGTTGAACCATTCGGGATGCTGCTTGTAAACGGGGCTGTCTTCCTCGACATGATTGACGGCAAAGTCGACGAGCACGCGAATCCCCCGGTCATGACAGGCCTTGACAAGCGCCTGAAGTTCCTCAAGCGTCCCGAAATGCGGCTCGATCGGCGTGATCGGCACATTGTTCGAATACGCGCCCTCGAAAATGGATGCCGTCTTCTCGGTATAACCCGTCGTCACCGGCCAATACGAGTGATACGCGCTCATCTTGCCAGACGCCTTCTGCGAATTCATGCTCACCGACGATATCCACAGCGCGTTGACTCCGAGGTCGGTAAAATATCCCGACTCCACCACGGTCTTCAGACCGGCAAAGTCGCCGCCCATCCAGTCGTACTCGACGCCGATCTTCGCGTCATTAGACGGATCGCCGTTGCTGAAGCGGTCGATAAACGCAAAATACATGACGGCATCACGCCAGTCGAATGCCGTCTCCTCGTGCCATACAGGCACATAGATCGGATCGACATCAAGATGATTATCAACCTCGACCGTATAGCCCACTTTGCGCGCGCTGCCCAGATCATCGCTGTACGAAAACTCAGATGCCTGATAACGACGCACGACCTGACCGTCTTTCTTGACGACAATCGCTGCATTGGAAAGCGCCGACGACACATCCACAAGACGGCCGCTGAAAGAAACCTGCGATCCCGATACTGACGGCTTGCCATTCAGCAAGAGATAGGGCGCCCGCGCTACCGTACAGGCACCGGCACCATCCTCCGAATAGCCTTCATCACACAGGCAACGCTCCTTTGTTACCTGCATATAACACGTGCCATGACCGCAGTCCATGCTACACACGGAACCCACTAATTCCGTCTCCACACAACCGCTCAGCGCTGACGCCAGAAGAACCAGGCAAAATGCCGATCTACGCATTGAATCCTCCACATGCCCTTTTCGCATGAATCACCCCACATGCACCAAAAAGCACAACTTCTCACATTTTTCTTTATACTCGATTTTATCCAATACATTCAAGAATCATGGGTTTATTATGTGACGACTCAGCCGCCCTCTAAATCATGAGCATTTCAACCATTTTCGCGCCTACAGGCAGTCGAATATTTATATCCCCTAAGGGCAAAAGTTCCTGTGCGGCTAACGACTGCCTACCCTCTACTGCCGCCTGTCCGCAATTGCCCTCCATACATCAGACACGTCTGTGGGCTGAGCAGCCACTTTATTATTCACCACACATAAGCCTGGTCACGGCGTGCAAACGCACGCTGAAAGCGCCTATCCTTGCGCATTTGCGCGCACGCTCTTCGCGACACACGATGCCGTGCCCCTGCGGAAACATGCCGCATTCAGGGTGAATCCAGCCACTCAGGAGCGCCTGGCCAACGGGGCGTTGCGGGGTGTCCCCGCACGGGGGGCAGGCGCGTATGGACGGCGCGGCGCGCCGGAAATAGCGCCGAAGGGGGGCTTCCCCCCTCACACAAAACGCACCGTGACGACCCACACGCGCTCCCAAAATTTGCCTTTTATGCCCTCTGCGTTATCTATCGCGCCGCGAACTCCCGTGGGAGTTCCATGCATACCATTATGTTTCACTGCGCAAAGGATTTGACGCAAACAAATATGCGTGCAACAGGATTTGGCACGCGCAGGCTCAATTTAATGGACAAACGCATCGAAAGCGCCAAAGCCCTGGAAGCCCAGGGAGACATCATCCGTGCGCTCTGCATCTACCGGGATGCGTATCAGCAGGATCCTGGCCATCTGGAAGCCATCGAAGGCATCGCGCAGACCGCGCTCGCCCTCGGCAACCTCGAACTCGCGTTCGAGTTCTTTGTCAAGATGCTCATCCTGGATCATCAAAATCCGGCTGGTTATATCGGCCGCGCAAACGTGCTGTTTCAATACGGACAGACAGACCGCGCCCTGTCAGACCTCGCGCGAGCCATCAGCCTCGACGAGCCCCCCAGCGAGCTGCGCATCGACTGCGCGGCTGTGCTCAACGACAACGGGTTCACAGATATCGCGCTCAAAACGCTGCGACCGATACGAAAACAGTGTCTCGACATCACCGATTTTCAATGCGAATGGGCTTTCGCACTCCTCGTCCAGAACAAAACCGATCACGAAGATCTCGCGCGCATCCTCGATCATTTTCGACAGAACGAGGCGGATGACCCGTTTTACACGCTCTGCCTGGATGCCTTCGATCTCAAGACAGGCAGATGCGACACGCTCACGCACCTTGAGACCGTCCTCGCCGCCGCCCCGGAACTCGAAGCACGCGCCGCACTGATCGCGCCGATGCCGTGACCGAATCTGCCGCCACACGGCATGCAGGCATGACCACTGCCCCCCATAAATACTTGCGCTGACGCGTCATGACATCACCCCACACGGCACGGCCGGGGACGCACACCCGGGTGCAATCCCCCTCAGACACGACCGTCATACAAAAAAAGCCGCCCCTTAGGACGGCTTCTTTGTTATGTGCAAATCGCACCAATCACACGTTCGACGTGGCATTCATGTGTTCAAAAAAGGCCAGGGAACGTTTCCAGAGTTCATCCTGCTCGGCAGGTGTCGTCTGGTCTTTGGTGCCACGATCCCGAGCTGAATTTCGAGTATTCAAGCTCAACAGCGGCAACGGTTCTTCGGTCGGATGCTTTTTGGTTTCAAGTTCTGACATTCGCCTCTCCATGAGTAAGCAGGTAATCCCCCAACCACCCATAGCCCAATATACCTACATGTAGCCGAATTTCAACTTTTTTTGTCTATTTGATCACAGCCAAGCCTGAAGATACAAATAAAGCCGCCCGAAGGCGGCTTTTCATGGATCAGGACAAGCGGCGACGACGGATCACGCCGATTCCGATGAAGCCTGCGACGAGGAACATCCAGGCAAACGGGCTGCCGGAAACCGGTGCCATCGCGCATGAACCGCCCCTGGCGCCGTAATAGGGATCAGGCTCGGACGGAACGACGGGCGCCGCATAGACCTCGAACGCCACACGGGCAGACGGAATGACCTTATTGTCGCGCGCGTCATCGGCATAGATGATGTAGCTGCCAATCGCAAGACGCGCGTCGGAGCAAGCCCATCTGCCGCTTTCGTTGGCGGTTGCGGTGCAGGCCTTCGACCAGGATTTGTCTTCATCTGCCGAGATATAGACATCGACGACTGTCGTAGGCTCGGCATTGCCGCCGAAGATCACGGGATAATCGGAAGGCAGACGGCTGCCGTTTGCAGGCGACGTGATCTTGATATCCGCGACTTCCTGAGGCTGGGTCTTGACGATCACGGCATCAGACATGCCGCCCATATCGCTCGACACCGTGGCGACCTGATAGCTCGCCCGGAACGTGTAAGTCCTGTCATATTCCAGGTTATAGCCGACCGTGCATTTCCAGTCACCAGATGCGGAGACATCGGCAAGGCAGAGAAGCGCTGAGACCGAGCCCTCGACGGACCAGACGGAGACGACGCCTTCGGCGGCATCGACCGTACCCTCGATCCCCGGACGCACCGGGATGACCTCGCCATTGGCGGGCACCTTGATCACCGGGACAGGAAGCTCAACACCTTCGACGGTAATCGCGACAGCCTCAGAATGCCCGTAAGAAATGCCATCGTAAATGACATGGGCATAGAGCGTGTATTCGCCAGCCTCAAGCGTTGCCTGACACGACCATTCGCCGTTTTTACCCACAGCAGCCGTGCAGAGCATGTGCGCCTCAGAATCGCGGACCTGAATCTCAGCATCCTCCTTCACGCCGGAAGCCATGCCAGAGACCACGAATTTTTCAGCCACGACATCGCCATTTTTCGGGCTCACGATCTTCACATCGGGAGATTCGCCTGGCAGCACCTTCACCACAGTCTTGGCATCTGCCGTAAGCCCTGCATCATCGGTCACGGTGACAGTGAACTCGAACGTCGAATCCACAGCGGCATCCGAAGGCACTGTGAACACGGGGGCTGCAGCATGCGTGTCAGAGAGCAGGCCGGCCTTCGGCTCAGTCCACTCAAAGCTGAGCTTGCCGCCCTCGGGATCGGAAGACCCTGAGGCATCAAGGGTCAGCGACTGCCCCGGAACGCCCTGATAATTCGCTTCAAGCACGACGCGCGGCGGCTGATTTGCCGGCTCATCGATGATCTTGAACGTCACTTCATCGGAATAGACTTTCGGAGCCGAGCCATCGAGATAAGCGCGAATCGCCCAGGTGCCGAAATCCAGGCCGGGGTTGCATGCCCAGAGGCCGTCTTCGGGAACTGCGGTGCAGAGGATTGTGCTGTCGCGATCCACGACTGCCACTTTGCCTGTCCAGTCGGTCGTGCCAGAGACGAGCGGGCTATCATGAAGCACGTCGCCATTGACGGGATAATCGATCCCCACCGTGTATGCATGCGGCGCGACGATGACATGAACAGAGGCCACCGATGAATCTTTCTTGGAGTCGGTCACGCGGAGCGTGAGCGTATATACGTCGCCTGCCGACGCATCCGACGGGATCGTGAAGCTGACCTTCGAATCGGTCGTGCTCGAGAGCTGGGACGCGTATTCGCCTGCCGACCACTCGAATGTGATGCTGTCGCCATCGGGATCGGATGTTTTGCTGGCATCGATGGTGATCACTTCGCCCGGAATGCCGGTGAACTCGTCAGCCACGCTGATGACAGGCGGCTTGTTATCGGGCACAGGATCCTTGACCGTAAGGTGAAGCGTATTGGAAACCTCGGTTGTATCGCTCTTCCAGGCTGCCACGATCTCGTAAACGCCGGCAACGAGCTTTTTGGAGCACGACCATTTGTTATTCTTGACCTGCGCATCGCAGATCGAGCCGGCCTTGCTGTCAGCAAGCGCGATCGTACCAGACAGATTCGTGGTGCCGGAGAACGAGATCTCGGATGTCGTCAGCACGCTGTTGTCTGCCGGGGAGACGATGACGATCTCACCGCCAAGAACCTTGAGCTTGGTCTGGGCTGTGGAGCTCTCCGGCACGCTATTCTTGTCCGTGACGGTCAGGGTCACGGTGTATTCCTCACCGCCCTTGATCTTGGAAGCCACGGACACGGTCGGCGTCAGCGTCGTCTCATTCGAAAACGAGATGCCGTCCGTCGGGGTTGCAGACCAGCTGTAAACCATTGCGTCGCCATCGGGATCGACGGCCTTTGCCGAAAGCTTCACGGAGCGGCCGCGAACGACGCTGAATTCAGGCTCAAGCGTGATGACCGGCGCTGCGTTAGCCGAGCATACGCCCACGCGGCACGTGTTCTCGTCCATGCACTCGCTGTCCTTGTTGCACGATGTCGGGCAGGACGACAGCGAAGCATCGCACACATAAACGCCGCAGGACACCGCCGGCTGCGCGGTGCACACGCCGGCACTGCAGGCACGCGTCACAAGGGCGTTCGACTTCGTGCACGCATTCTTCCCGCAGGCCGTGCCATCCGGCTTGTTCATCAGGACACACCCCATCTGCGGATCGCAGGTGCTTCCCTTGTGGCAATCGTCTTCCTTGTCTTCGCACACGAGCTCCGAAAATCCGAAATTATCCTGTTTCGGATCGCACATCATGCACTTGGAATCTGCCGAGACTTCGGACGGCTCATAGCATTTGCCATCCACGAGGCAGCGGTCCGCCGTATAGCAGAAACCCTCGCTCTCCATGAAAATATCGATGCGGCCATAATTGCCCTCCACTTCGCCGGCAGAATCCAATGGCGCGCCCACGACAAGATCAAGCCACCCCTTCTTATCCAGGTTGGCGACTTCGATGGTGCGTCCAAAATCCTCATACTGCTCAGACGCGACCGGGTTCCTGTACGACCAGAACGGGGAATCGACCTCCTGCGTCTTGACGTGCGAGAAGATGGAGCCGTCCTTCGTGCCCATGAAGATGTAGACATAACTCTGCCCGTACTCACCGGTATCCGGCTTGCTGAATCCGGGCGCGCCGACGATCAGATCCTCGACGCCGTCATAGTTCAGGTCTGCAACTTTCAGCGTGGAACCGAAGCGCAGATTCGAGTGACCCGACGAGAACATCCAAAGGGGATCGCTCGCATCAAACGCCTGACCGGGGCCTGGATTCGTATAAGTGCGGACGCGGCCTTCGCGTTTAGCCTCGGTGATGTACATCGGCTCGCCAACGATCAGGTCGAGGTCGCCATCGCCATCGAGATCGGCGAATTCCACCGCCGATATCTGCGCGCCGGCCTTCGCACCCTCGCTCTCGTAGTTGATATCGCCCACGATCATCTCGCGCGACTGCACGAACTTGCCGTCCTTGACGCGATAGAAGTAAATCGCCCCGCTCGCTGCGATGTCGGCATATTCAGGAAGCTTGTAGGAGTTATCGACGATGATGATCTCGGGCTCGCCCTTGCCGTCAAGATCCTTGATATAGATCGCGCTGCCCAGGTTATTCTTGTTAGACGCAGCCGTGATCTTGTCTGCGATCCTGTAATTGCCATTCACATTACACATGTTGAGAATGACGCTCACCGTCGGCTCTAAATAACCCTGATTGTTAGCCGGCGTTGACTGGAACACGAGATCGGAAGTCCCGTCGCCATCGACGTCGCCCACGGCAATCACCGTCCCCGGGATCTCATTGATCGCGCCGTCATTCGTCAGCATGCGATGCGTCTCGATTGTGCCAGACTTGCTGTAAATCAGGCCGAACGCCCCACGAAATGAGTTGCGTGCAGGTGCCGAGGCAACGATGATATCGCCCGATGTAAGCTTCGGACAGAACTTGCCCACAGCAATGGCTTTGCCGTAGTAATCTGCCTCTTCCGATGTCTCCGAATTATTGAAGTAGTAGGAATACGGATCATTCTTTGCGCCGTATTTGACAATGACCTGGCCGTGAGTCTGGTAGCGTCCCTGCCCCGTCACGATGTCGGGCAGTCCGTCATTATCGATATCCCCAATCGCAAGCGCATTTCCGAAGAGCGACTTTTTCTGACGTCCGGGTCTCGTCTTTTCAGACGTGAGCGCGATCGGCTCCGTGTTATACGGAAGCCCCCCCAGCTCGCCAAACAACGCCGAACGCTTCACAGAATAGCCAATATCGCCACCCTGCGAATAGCCAGTATCGCCGCCCTGTGCGGTCTCGCCGCACGCGCCCAAGTTACAATCGGAGCCGCACCCCGAAACACCAAGCGCTGCCATGGCCACACATAATGCCGTTATCTCTTTCTTCATAATCTTCTCCATAAATCAGGCGCGTTCCATGCGCCAGCAACACACTAACACGGCCTTATCATACCATAATCACCATTAAAGTTAAAAGTTAAAAGCAACCATCCGCCGACACAGGGCCGCCGCCTTCCGTATCTCAGACACCGCATCCGCACACGCGAACGCATCCCGCAGACCTGCTGCCGTATCTAAAATTTGCCTTACCCACAAATGGGCCTATGCTTGACACTAGGCGATTCACGCCTTGACACGTTCTGCCTTTTAATTATATTTCTTGATAAGTTTTAAGCGAGCTGACTCTCAGTCTTTCCACTCGGTTGCAGACAAGCTATGAGCGATCCACTTAAGGATTTATCCGACAATTTGAATAGCATCTTTGATGACGATGCGGCCCAAAAGGCTTCCTCCCCCGATGACGCGCCTGCCAAGTCGAACACCGATGCGGCCGGCACGCCAGAGCCATCCGCTGAACCGAATGCTGACAGTGCGATTGCCCCCCCGGCTTTCGATGATGAGGAGGAGCGAACCAAGGTCGGCATATCCGCGTTCGGCGATGACGACGAGGAAGACATGACCTCGGCCATGCCCAGGATCTCGATTTCCGCCACGCTCTCACAGCCCTCGTGCATCAAACCTGAATTCGACGACACCGAAATCTCACAGAACTACCGCGTCGGAAAACAGATCGGTCGCGGCGGCTGCGCCGTCGTCTACGAAGCATGGCGTCTCACCGACAACATGCACGTCGTCATCAAGGTCCTGCAGCCTTCCGGCGGACTCGACGAAAAAGAAACACACGTCGCCATCGCCAGATTCTACCGCGAAGCCGAGCTCATCTCATCACTCGAAGAACAGCATATCGTCAAATGCGTCGACTACGGCAAATATCAAGGCATCCCTTGCATGTGCCTCGAATTCGTCGACGGCCTCTCTCTCGACCAGCTCCTCGCTAAAAACGGCCCCATCCCGCTCAAGTTCGCCACCGGCATCATCGAACAACTCCTCTCCGCGCTCGTCGAGACGCACGCCAAAAAGATCATCCACCGCGACATCAAGCCCGGTAACATCATGATCTTCGACTCGCCGCCACCTTACGAGATCCGCGTCCTCGACTTCGGCATCTCCTCTGTCGCTGACGGCCTCCAGAGCCAGACGCTCATGACACAGCAGGGAAATGTCCGTGGCACGCCCTCATACATGGCACCCGAACTCTTCACCGGCGAAACGCACGCAAGCGTCGAAAGCGACCTCTACGCCGTCGGCCTCGTCTACCTCGAATGCCTCACCGGCGAGATCGCGGTCAACGACAAGTCCTTCATGCGCGTCGCATACAAGCAGGTCCAGGAACAGCTCGAAGTCCCCGGCTTCATCCCCAAATGCATCGCCGATATCATCCTCAAGCTCTGCGCCAAAAAAGCCGATGACAGGTATCACTCCGCGCAATGCGTCCTCGACGATATCCACGAACACCTCGATGAAGCGCTCGCCGAAGAAGACAAATGCATCCAGGAATGGGAAAAATCCAACCACAAAGCCGTCTATAAATCCAAATATGCCGGCAACCAGGTCACCCAGAACTGGCGACGCGTCTTCACAAATCCAAAATTCATCGCGCTCGCCGTTGGCACGTTCCTCCTCCTCGTCGGCCTCGCCGTGATCATCGCCTTCAGCATCTCCGACAGCAACGACGAAGATCTCGAACAGCAGGCCGCCATCATCGAGGCACAAAAACAGCAGGTCCTCGAAAAAGAAAAAGCACTCCAGGATCAGGCCAAACAGGCCGAAGAAATCGCAAAACAGGCTGAAGAAATCGCAAAACAGGCCAAAGAAAAAGAAAAATCGAGATCCTTGCAGTACTCGCTCAAAATCACGACAGAGGCTTTCGCAAATACCTACAAAAGCACCGCCTCGCGCATCGATCAGAAAATCAGATCCTCCGAAAAGAAAAAAACAACCGGAAAGAAAAATACGAGCAGCCCCACGCAGAACACTGGCAAAGACCAGCGCGCACGAGATGTCGCCCCGCCCATCCCCTTCTGATGCCTCGTTGCGCCGGGCTATTGCCGCCGGCAATACGCCCGGCTGTGCCGCCTTTTCGCTTCGCGAATACGGCGGCACTTTTTTTCTGCGCGCCGAGATGGACGCACACGCTTCATGAGACTCCATTCACACACAGCCATATTCCTGTTTGCGGCCACACTCGCCGCCTGCAACGCCACAGATGGCGAGCGCTTCAATACGCAAAAATACGATTACGTATTCGCCACGATATCGTCCACACTCACGGCTTATGGCGCAAGCTTCATCTCCGCTCCAGACGCGCATTTCAGATGCCCGGCCATCTCGGGCATGAGCGCAGATCCGTCCGTCATGGCCTCCTATGCACGCGCCAACGCGCCGCTCCCCAATTTCACGCTCTCCTCTGTCAAAGGCATGCGAAGCGATGCGATGGGCGCGTTCGGCATCTCGCTTTCCGACCTCCCTGCCGGCTTGCTCGACATCTACCAACGGTGCAACGCATCCTCAACCGAGCGATACGTCACATCCTGCCCCGATGACTATACCATCGTCGAAAGCTGCTCACAGACCTCTGGCAGCAAGGAATGCATCCTGATCCGCGAAGGCACGCACCGGCTCGTCATTTCGGCTCACCCCGAAAACGACAAGGCATGCTACTCCGAGGAAGTCGACCGCACGCCCTATTCCGCATCCGCCCCCAAAGCCGCGCAGGCTTGCGACGCATTCTCCCCGATCACGCTTGATGCCGCCTATCGTGGCGGCCCCCCGTCTTACGAATGCTGCGCCGAATCCACCTCGACCACGGTCGACTTCTGCATCCGTCCATGTGGTTGCCGAACGCTCAACGTTCAGATCGTCCCCAAAGAGGACACGCTGCAAAATGCCCCTCAGATGCCGACAGAATCCGACGAGTTCTCCAACAGCCTCAGGCTTGCCGTGTTCTCGAACGTCGAGGGAAATACCGAGCGTTTTCAAAAGCTGCTCGCAAGCATCGATCAATTTCACGTCGATGCCGCCATCAGCCTGGGAAACCTCACCGGCTCCGGCGAAGCCGCTCAGTTCGTCACGATGCACGACATCGTCAGGGATTCGCTCTACAGCCTCGACGGCCAGAACGAAGCCGACGGGTGCATCCTCTCGGCTTCAAACTATTACTGCTGCCCCTCAAACGCACGCACCTACCCCAGCCTCTGCAATGCGATCCTCAAGAAGACGGCTTTCCTCAGCGGCCTAGGCGAGGACGAGTTCAAAAGCGCCTCCCACGCCGCTTTCCGGGAAAATTTCGGACCTTCCAATTTTGCAACGACCATAGGCAAAGTCCAGCTCATCATGCTCGATACGGCCGAAGCCTCCTTAAGCGCGCCTCAGAAGGCATGGCTCAACACCCTGCTCACCGATATCACCCAGCCGACCTGCAAGATCCCGGCCCCCACCGGGTTCTCCCAATGGCCGACGCTTGCCGAATGTCGCGCGCGCCTCATGGACAGCGACGATGCCGCTTCGAGCGAAGTCACGTGCCGCAAATGCATTGCCCAGGAAGCCTACTGCGTGCCGCCGGACGTGTCGCGTTCCGATCCACAATACGGCCCCGAAAACTGCATTTGCATCCCCTATACAGCCAAATACTGTCCCGACAGCCTGACTTGCGAAGCCGATGACGGCGAGGAACACAACTGCATCTGCACCCGAGACGAAGACTGCGGCGCAGGCGCCACATGCGATGCCGGCACCTGCAAGCCGCCGATGCGCCTGATCTTCAGCTACACGCCGCTCTTCGATGTATTCGGCTCAAGAAACAACGCGTTCAGCTCACGAGACGAAGCCGCCGAGCTCACCTCGATGTTCCTAAAGGCGAACGTGAACGCCATATTTGCCGGCAAAATACTCGACTACAGCAAGACCGAGATGGCAGGGATCACGCAGTACATCACGGGCGGCGGCGGCGCCGATATGCCGTCGCTCGCGTCGCGGTCAAACCACTGGCTGCTCGTGGATATCCCCAAAGCCTATACCACGCCTTCCGCTTCCGAAATGACCGTGAGCACCGTCGAGTTTTAGCCACACGCCCCCAGCATGCTGCCGTTACACGGATCTGACGTAACACGGATCTGGTTCGCCGTATGCCGAC
>JAFZFY010000388.1 GCA_017555665.1 Pseudomonadota bacterium
GCGTCGCCTTCCGCTCATCTTCGGGCGATCCCGCATGCTTATCGGGATGATTCTCGCGCATCAGGCGACGATATGTTTTCTTCACTTCCTCAAACGGCGTACCGTAAGGCAGACCGAGCACCTCAAATGCCTCGAATATCGGCATCTCCTCTGGGTTTGGCATGAACTCCCCCCAGTTGATGTCCGGATCCGCTTCGCGGAGCTTCATCACCATTTTCAAGAACTGACGCTCTGCCGCTTTCTGCGCCATGTGCGGCAGATCGCCGAGGCGCGTACCGCCGATACGCACATCCTGCACGCGCTGAGACTGCTCGCTCACGATCACGTTCAGACGGTCGCGAACCGCCTTCGCGCGCGGATTCCCTTCGATCTTGGCATTCACAGCCTGCGTGAATTCCGCCGTCTTCTGCGCCCCCCGCTCAAGGGTGCAATGCGCCTTATACGCATTGTCTTTCAACCATTCGAACAAATGCTTCTTATCGAATTTGTCCGCCATTTCAAGCTCCTAATGGCAATAGGGATCGACCTTATCCGCACGGATGCGAGCATTCCGAGCCTCGTCTGACCGCTTCGTGTAATCAAGAAATGCCGCATAAAGCCGAAGCGTCTCCGCGACTTTATGCCATGCGCCGACGGATTCAAAGATCGCCGTCGCATTATTATAGAGCTTGTCTGTCTTTTCCAGCGAGATCTGCCCCAGCTCTCGCTTATACACCTCAAAATTGAGTTCCGCAGAAAGCGCATAACCAATGCTGAGCAGATATGAATTGCCCAGTTTCGTCGCATATGAAAAGAAAAGTTTGAGCGACTTCGTCGTCTTCATGAAATTCTTACGGCTGAAGTCAAACTGCGCGATCAGCAGATAATACCGCGTCTGCCACGGCAACAGCGGCCATTTCGCGAGCAGGAGCGCCATCTTGTCCAGATCGTCGCGCACAGCCTGCCGCTGAAGCGTGTTCAGCATCAGACGCACGCGCGTCTGAATCAGCGCAAACTGCTGCGCGATATTGCCCGTCTTGTCCGCGATATCAAGGCCTCGCTCAATATTGTCAAACGGAAGCGGCTCGCCCAGCTCGGTCGCGCATTCCGCAAGCGTGATAAACGGATTCGGCGTGTCGAACCAACGCCCCGATACCGTCAGCGCATGATACGCCTCCGTCGCCGACTGCTTCGCGCGTTCAGGCTCCCCACGCATCAGGTAGATACGCGCACACAGCGTCTGCGTCTCCGCGAGATGCTCGATATCATTCGTCCGGCGATGAATCTCAAGCGACTTCTCCGAATAGCGAAGCGCGTTCACGAGGCATCCCTTTTCGCCTGCATCCAGCACCAGTTCCGCAAGCGCGTGATACGCTGACGCGACCAAACGCTCGTTCTGAAGCTTCTCCGAAAGCTGAATCGCATTCAGGAGCGCATCTCGCGCCGACGCAAAATTGCCCTGCACGCGAAGCGCATTCGCATGATGGATAAACGCACGGCTCGAACACTCCTGATCATTCAGAAGATAGCCCACGCGCGAAAGCATCGCGGCATAATTGCATACATCCCCATAATCGCCCAGACGCGCCGCCTGCTCGATACACGCTAGCATCATCGACGCGTAAAGCTCATCATGCATCGGCGAAATATACGTCAGACAATGCTTCAATAGCGCATAGGCCGACCGGTTGTAAAACGCCTTGCCGAGCTGACGCGCGATATTCAGCCAGTGCCGCGCAGCATCCGCCCATAGCTGCGCCCCTTCATACGCATAAGCCACTTCATGATCAGGCGCCTTACGGCGCTCAAGCAGATGCGCATACGCGCCGCAAAGCATACGCACACGCGTCTCATCCAGAAGCAGCAGGACGCGACGGAAACACGACGTGTCCGCAAGCAGATAGCGCGGCCCAAGCTCCTTGTCCTCCGACAAAAGCACCAGCTCGCCTGTGCGAAGAAGCGCAGACGCGATGTTCATGCACCACTCGCTCCGCTTGTCCTTGAACCACGGCACCTCTTCCGGCAGCGCTTCGAGCGAAAACACGCGCGCGACATCACGGAGATAAAACCCGTTCCCAAGCAGACACACGAAGCGAAGAAAACGCCGATGCTCCTTCGGGAAAGACAGGTAATATGCCTTCTCTATCTCGATATCCTCGTCCAGAAGACCGTCGAGTGTCATCTCAAGACGGGTGGTATCCTGCTGCGGCGCAAGAAGGCTGCGCTCGCGCAAAAAGCCTAGCACCCAGCGAATACGGCTCCACGTCACCCCGCATTTCGACGCAATACGGTCGAGCATGGCTGACGAAAACTGGCATGACGCAAGCACCTGCTCGCAGATCTGACGCACATCACCGGGGTCAAGCGGCGAGCACTTCATGACGATCGATCCTAACAATTCCGGGCTCTCGTCGATCTGAGGCATCACGATGATAAAGACATTCGAGGTCTTCAAAACCTGGATCTGGCGAAGGATATCACGCCACGCATGATTCAGCGCGGAATACTCTTCAGACACCGCGATCACTACCGGACCACGCGAGGCATCGGCGGTGATAAAGTTCAGCAAAAGTTCCAGTGAGTTCGGATCCGTACGTGCCTTGAGGTTGTTGATCTCTTTATGCGCCAGGATATGCTTCACAAGGCCGAAACGGTTATAAAGAATATCGCATCCCCATCGCTGATCGCTCGGCGAAAGGATCTGCTCGCCTGCACGCACAATGCAGTCCAGGCGCGTCTGCTCTGGCGCATTCGGGAAACATCCGATTCGGCTCGACAGAAGCGATGTCACAAAATCATAGTTGTTCGTGTCATGCGACTGCGCCGTCGTATAGCACGAAAACCCGGTCAGGCCTTCCGCGCACTTGTTCAAAAATGCACGCACAAGGCGAAGACGCGCAAACGCGCAGTCCGAATTCAGCATCAGCACGCGCGGATTGGAAAGCGAACCGACCTCCGAAAAATACCCGAACAGCGTCTCGAGATCCTTCGTAAGACCGATATCCCCGATATCCTGATGCAGCATCGTCGTCAGCTGCGCATTGAACAAATTTTCGATCGCAAACTGGATGCAGTCTTCTGCCTCCATCGCGGATGCGCTGTCATCCGGATGAAGCGCGATCGCTGAATTCATTTCAGGAAGACCATACCCAGACTTGCGCGTCACGAGCGGCGCGCCGCCCTCGCTGTTGACCAGCGAGCCACGGTTCTTGGACAAGGACATCAGCTGAGGCTGGGACAGGCGGATCTTCGAAACAAACACCTCGCCCGTCACATCCGCATGGCTTTCAGGCTGGACCACGCTCTCCGCGCTCTCATCCGCGCTCTTGACCTTGCTCTCGCGCTGCGGCTGCGCAAGTTTCGGATTCACCGTGATACGGCCGCTGTTATCCCCCCCCTTGAAGGTCACGCCGCGCGTGCCGGAAGCGCCCTCAGGAGCCGATGCACGGTCACCGTCCGAGGCTTCTATCGAATTCTCATCATCAAGCTCCAGACACGGCGAATCAAAGGATTTGTCGATTTCGACGACCGGAAGCACCCCGGAACTGATGATCCCAAACGCGTTGTCCACACCGCGACCAGTCACGGACAGCGATATCTGGCTGCGAAGCGAACGTTCATGCTTCTCGGCAGACGCGTTGCCCGCACTGCCCGCATCTTTCTGAATCGAGTCAAACATCTTGGACTGGACAAATATCTCATTCGTCCCTTCAAAATGCTTGACCACGGGATCCACGCTGAGATTGGTTTCACTCGAAATGCTGGGTTTTGACTGGCTCTCCGAAGGCGATGACGGTGCCCGTTCGCCTTTCGCGGACTGAGACGAGGTGTGTGAGCCACTGACCTGCCTGACATTCTGAGACGATGACACGTCCGATGCGACGCTTTCAGATGTGCCGCTGTCACTGCCGATACCCATCGCCTGAATATCGGTCGCGGTGCGGAGCACCTTGTCGATACTCGTCTCCGAAAACCCCATGCTCTCGACATCCGAAGCGAGCTGCTGGGGAAGACCGATACGCGTCTCCTCATCGCACACAACCGGGATCTCTATCTCCGTTTTCTTCGGGACAGAGACACCCGCATCCTCCGGCATCTGAGGCAGCTCCACAAGCGTCAGACGCGCCTGCGATGCCGTCTCCCCCTGCTTCACATCCTCTATCGCGGTGACCGGAACCTCAAGAACGGTCTTGCGCGGCTTGTCCGGGGATTTTTTCTTTTCCACGCCTGGACGCGATGCCGATGCATTCGCGGAAGCGCCTTTGGACTCTGCACCACGTGACCCATTCACGCCCGATGACGGCTGCTTCGACTTCAACGGAAGTTTCGGCATCTTCGCTGAAGAGGTCGCGCCGGATTTCGCATGGCGCATCCCGATGTGCGTCTCGGATACCTTCTTCTGCGTCCCGGAGATGCGCTGATCTGACTCGCTCAGCGCGCTCAGACCCGCTACGGCGTTCAACCCCTGCACCTTTTCCGTGAGCGTGCGCACAAACGAGTCTTCCTCCTCAAATGCCGCCGTGTTGAGAAAACTCGTCTTTTCGCCCGCCTCACCCTGATCCAGCAGCCACGCATCATCGGAACTCGCACTGCTGCTGGATGCCGGGGATTTGTCTGTCGCAGAAATCGCCTCCCAGAGCGAATTCATCTCCAGATCGGCACTTTCTGGTATGACACGCCCGTCATTCTGGGTCTTACTTCTCTCGCTGGCGTGTTTGTTTTTTGTCACTTCAAATCCCCATTCCGTTCAAGCATACAGAATCAAGAAATTGCGTTGCGTCCCGCACGAACAGCCCCCGCCCCCTAAAAACCAACACAACACCAGTTCTTGAGAAAACAAGGCTCTCTCTACTGGCAATACGACACGCCGGGATCAGTACACCGTTTTCGCCAACAGTGCCGTCACATTATCAGGGCCGCCGTTCGTATTCGCCGCGATGATCAGCTCACGGCAGGCGCGCGCAAGGTCATCCGCATTCGCCATCAAAATCTCACGCATCTGATCTTCTTTCACCGGATCGCTCAGACCGTCCGAACAAAGCAGATAGATATCGCCATCCTTGTGCTCAAAGAAATTCGTCTCCACTTCCACGCTGTCGGACAATCCCACCGCGCGCGTGATCACGTTCTTATACGGAAAACTCGCCAGATCCTCAGGCTTCAGAATCTTCGAGCGGATATACTCGTTCGCAAGCGAATGATCCTCCGTCATCTGCTTCAGAACGCCGTCGCGAAGACGATAGCATCTCGAATCGCCCACATGCGCGATGATCACGCCCTCTTCGACAAAATAGGCTCCCACGCACGTCGTGCCCATACCGCTGTACTTCGGATTCTCATTCGATGCCTTGTTGATCTCCGAATTCGCACGCGTGATCGCCGCAATCAGACGGCGCTCTTCACGGCTCTTCGGCTTGCGTTTCCCTGCAGGCCAGCTCGGAAGCTCGATCGGCTCCTCCTGCTTCACCGTCTTCGCATAATAATCGCTGATCTCCGTGATCGCCATTCGCGATGCCACTTCACCTGACTGATGGCCGCCCATGCCGTCTGCTACAACGACAAAAGACTCCGTCTGAGACACGAGGAAGCTGTCCTCATTGTGATCTCGCACCATCCCCGTATCCGTCAACCCTGCACATTTCAAACGCATAAATCCTGTCTCCTGTTCGACGAGTCTTTCTCTACACTATTGGCATAGCCAGATCACTCTGCTAATTTTGCCATCTATATCTCATAAACACAAGAATATTGAGATGTCAAAATATAAACCATGCGAATCCCTGACACACACCGTGATACATGCAACCACACAAAACTACACCAAGTTAAAATCTGACCTCGACACCGCCTGCAAGATCGAACCCCCAGTTCTCGCCGCCCAGCAGATGCGCTGAAACGAACAGCTTCCAGTGCTCGGCCAGCTTGTATGCCGCAAAACCGCTGATCTCATACTGCATCGACGCGACACCGCATTCACTGAATCCTGACGGCTTCGTCGAATCGTCGTCATCGGTCGCACCAGGATCTTTCGACTTGTCGTAACCGCATGTCATCCCGTAGCCGATACCGGCACCCACTGCAAAATCAAACAGCTCCAAATCGTTATAACGCCATCGGATCGACAAAAGCCCAAGATGACCGAACGCGCCAGACACGTTCCCGCCAGACATCCGATAGACAAGGCTCACCTCATACTGCCCGCTATAGATCGGCACCAGACCTTCGATCCGCGCAAACCAGGTAATCACGTCCTTGAGCGCAAAAAATGCACCGCCACTCGCCCGAAGCCCAAAACGATCCTCCCCGCGAGGCTCCTCAAACCGGTAAGCATTCTCGCTGCCCGATTCCACGATCGCCTGCGAAGACGCGCAATCCAGCTCCGCAAGCCGTCCATCCGTCGAGAGCAGTTTCACATTCGACGCGACCACCGTGCCGTTTTCATCAAACACATCCGAATCCCCGGAGCGAAGCGTGTTCACGCTCTGGCGCCCGTCATAAAGCGCGAGACAGCCGTTTGCCGTGCTCACAAGCCCCTGATACGGTCCCGGATCGAAGTTCTCCGCCACCTCCTCGGTCTGCATCGATGTGCGCAGCACGAGCTTCCGCATGCCGTCTGCAGACGGTTCCACAGACACCAGCCTGCCGTATGTCAAAGGCACCACAGACGACTGAGCGGCAAGGCTTTCAAGCCGCCAGATATCAGACATGCCGATCTCAGCCGGCATGCGCACCGCCACTCGGCACTGTTCGTCCACAACGACTTCAGTCTCCGGTTCCACGCCCATCGCCAGCGCATCGTCATCAGGCATGACCGGCACCTGCCGCTCGAACTTCTCACATGCCCCGCGAAGCACAAGCGTCCCGTCTTCAGACACGTACACCGTGGGCTGGATGCCCAGCGCCGCAGGAAGAATCGTCTCAGCCACCCACGGCATCAAGCCCCCCGCCTCAACCGCAGCCTCGCCGACCTCATGGCTTGCATCCGCCTTCTGCGCAGAGCGCGTATATACCGTGAACTCCTCATCACTCAGGCGGCAAAACGCGATTCCGATACCCGATACGCCCGCCACAAACATCGGCTGGCAGCCTTCGGGCAAATCCGTCGACGCGAGCCGCCCATCCACGAACGACCAAGCCTCCGCGACATCATGCGCAGACCGCCTGTAAAGCCCTATATCGAAACCGCCATGCGGCATCGTGGGCGCATACAGCCCTGACGTGTCCAAAGACAGCCCATGACCGCTCTGCGCCACCGCTTCCGGGATCCACCCCACAGCCACCGGCTCGGCATCGCCCGTCTCCCCCGCCACCGACTGTTCCGGCGACTCGCGCGATATCCAGTCCGCCGGGATCCCCGGCATATCAGCCCAGACATGCGACAGCGTCCAGCGGTCTGCCGGCGAGATTTTTGCGCCATTTACGCGCACCCACGCCGTCCCATCACGGCTCAGAACGCGGTCCTGGCCGTCCCAAATCCAGCCGAAGCTGTGCCGCAACGTTTCCGGCGCGTCCGACATCTGACGCCATGACCGGCCATTGTCCGCTGTCACAAAGGTCCGCTTGTTCAAAAGGCTACGGACGACAAGAACGCCCACGCCGTCACCGCGCCAATATATCCCCTGGATATCCGCAACCTGCTGCGCATCTGCCGACTTCGCCGCCTGCTTCGATTTGGACTTTTTCTTTGATTTCTCTGCATTTGCCACCGCATCGGGGGTCATGGACGCGACTTTCGCGTCGTCAAAAAAATCCGCCAGCGCGATCCGGCGTATCGTGCCCGTGTCGAGCGCAACCAGCGACACATTCGCGGCATCCGCGTACACCAGCGTTCCGCCGGCCATATCGATCGCGCGCACATCCGCCGCGTCCAGAATCGGCGAAAATCCATCCGCACGCGCGGCCGCAGCCTGATCCGGTGCCGCCAATATCTGAGCCCCGTTATACGCCAACACACGGCCTCCTGCATCGACCGAAAACCAGCGCGCGCCTTCAGGCAGCACGACCTCGCCAAGGACCGAAAAGCCTTTGTCTACGGCATAAAGACGACCATCCGCCAAACGCGCAACCGAAAACGCCCCGCCTGTCGATACGATCTCCGGCACGGCTGGCGAAAAAGCCTTCACACGCGTATCCAGCCACGGTGCCGGCGAATCCATCGGCTCAATCCACACCGCACGGCTCGGCACATGGATCTCTTCCGAATCCTCTGCATGCGCCGACACGCTGACCATCAAACTCACTATCACTCCCGCTATCGCTTGATATTTCTTCATCTTGACCGTTTCTCTCAGATACGGCGTGTATCCAACACACACCTGCTTGTCGCTCTATATAATCTTTTTAGCCATTCATGCAACGTCTCGTCTTGCCCTGCGATCCGTCTTCTGGTCAGGGGGCGACGCCCCCTGCGCGGCTATTTCATACGCCGCTACCCCCACTGCGGGGCTCTGCCCCGCAACGCCCCAACTCGCATGATTTCAGAAAACGCCTATGACCGGAATCATACCGCTCACCCATCCCCACACACGCCCCCTTCCCTGAGCTTTTCACATTGACGGCAGACAACGCAATTCCTATTATCCGCTCTGTAAAGCGACGGTTGCTTTATCAGATCGGGAGAATGCGACATATGATCAAGCTCAGTGAAATCATCTCAAACCTTAAGAGAAACCCCAAAGCCAGAGATATCAGAAATTACTGCTATCAACTCCTCGCAGATATCAACACCTACGAAGAAGAATATGAAGTCGTCAATGCATACACTGGAAAACAGCGCAATCGAAAAAATGGCGAGCGTCATCCCGTGTTATTTCGGAACTTCGGAAAAGCGTTTAAAAATGAAGACCTCGAAATGCTCACTTTCTATGTCACCGAATGCATCAGCGCAAACTCGGAATATATCATCCGAGAAGTCGCGGCTTCTCAGGCTAAAACTGTCGGCATGCTCGGGGAAGTGCTCGAAGATCAATTTGAAAAACTGAATCACAACCTCGAACGGATTATACATATCCTCGATCCACAAAATAATTCTGCCCCAAATCATGCCGATGCCCCTGTCTCGAATCCATCCGTATCCGATATCATTCCCAACCCGAATTCCCCCAAAACAAAACACGGCGAATCCGATAAAATCCCAACTACAAATTCCCCCAAACCGATCCTTATCGAACCCGATAAACGCTCCGCAACCACTGAATCAGACCAAATTCCCCAAGCATCTACGGATGCTGAAATTGCCACTGCGCCCACCAATTCTGCGCTTCCCTCTGTAGCCTCCAACACAAGAACAATTTATCAAATTCCAATCACTGCCATCAATTTTAACAATAACAACACAAACAACAATGAAAATATAAATCATAATGATGATAACGTCTGTCACACAAATGAAGACAAAGATGATGCTTACGATGATGAATATGAAGACGATGATGAATATGAAGACGATGATGAATATGAAGACGATGATGAATATGAAGACGATGA
>JAFZFY010000389.1 GCA_017555665.1 Pseudomonadota bacterium
TCGCCAAAATGATGAATGGCGAAACGATATCGGCAATGATATATAAAAATCTTTCGTATCGCGATTTGAGGCAGAATCCAGATGCGATATGGAGTTTTCTGTTATACACAGGTTATTTGAAAGCTGTAAAAGTATTTAAAAATGAAGATGATTTATTAGAAGCCGAGCTCACGGTTCCCAACACCGAGGTCAGGTCGGTGATGCGCGCCTCTCTGCGCCACTGGTGGAAAAATATCAAATTGCGGAACAGCAATGCAGATAACCTGTTGCATGCGTTGCTGGCGGGTGATACTTCAAGCGCAGAGCGCGAGCTGAAGCTGGTTTTGATCGATAGCACGAGCGTGTTTGATTATAATGAGGCTTTCTATCATGGGATGCTTGTCGGGCTTCTCCAGAATGTCGCCACTGTGCGCTCAAATGATGAATATGGCGAAGGGCGTCCGGATATCGTGGCTTTGGCTGAAGATTGTGGCATGATACTCGAAGTCAAATGCGTAACCCCGAAAGCACTTGCAGAGGCGAAAAAGTCGCATCCCGATATGGATGAAGACGATCTTGTAGATGTGCTTGTAGATCGAAAATTAGATGAAGCGCAGCAGCAAATTGTGGATAGAAAATATGTTCGAGCCGTATTGCGCCATGAGCCCGCAGCTCGCACGGTGAAGTCGTATGCCGTATGTTTCTGCCGCAAATGGTGCGTGATGCGGGAAGTGAAATAGGGGGCACACGCGCATGCCCTGCCGGGCATATGCGTCTCGGCAGCGCTTGCTTCTCTGGTTTGTCCATCTGTTTTACAATAAGAATGGTGGCAAGCTATGTGTGGCAGGCGGCTTAATCCGCCTGCCGCACATACGCTTTGCTTTTTTGCTATTGGCGTTGCCAATACGCAAAAAAATTGGCGGCTACGCCTTACGGCGTAGATTTGTTCCCTCCAACAGGGCTACGCCCGGCCCCCCAGGGGGCAATCGAACGCCCTTTTGGGATTGGGCGTTCGGGGATTGAATGCACGACCTAAACATATTGTTTGGATTTGTGATTATAAGTTCATAGATTAAAGAATTAGTAGTTTATACAAAAAGCGGGAATCACTCAGAGACCGTGGAGTTTCACTTCGATACCTTGAGAACCGAGGCCGCCAGCGGAGTCCACAAAAGAGGCAAGGCTAGAATTTTCGCCCGGCGAGCGGAGCCACCAGCAGGCTCCTAGACAGAGAATTTTTGTACACATGTTGTTTTCTGGGTCTACATATGGAGGTAAAAGCGTCTTCACTTCATTAATACTCAACAAAAACACATAATCTAGAGTGTTGTTCCCGCCAGGTGTGTTGTATTGAGGATTGTCATCGTTCACAACTGTCACTTTGGGAATCTTTGCCTTCTCTTCATCGGTAAACGCGCTCTTTATAAAATTGCTTGAAGTGTAGTCCTCGCTTTGTTTATTTTCACTTGAACCATAGCCGTTCAGCCATGACCGTATGGTGCTTTGTTCCCAGGTGATGGTTTCACTTTCGGTGTGATACCGTTGCATCATTTCCAACACATCCCTGGCCAGCAGCATCAAGCGGTGATTGACCGTGTCGTTGTCCAGAATATACCATTGAATCGGCGAGCCGTTATACTTTCCGAAGTATACCGTTCCTCCCACAGAGGGATCAATAAAGCCACCATCTTTACACATTTTATGGGCAGTGGTCCTGCCGCATTGCCCGCAGTTTGCGAAGTCATTTGAGATGTTAACGGATTTCCCGTCACAATAGGTGGCGCCTGTGCCAGACTGGCATGTGCTGGACTTACAGATTTGTCCTACGCCACATTTCTTTCCGCACTGTCCGCAATGTGCGGAATCATTCGAGGTGTTAACAGATTTCCCGTCACAAATCGTAGCACCGGTGCCAGTCTGGCATGTGCCGAACTGACAGATTTGTCCTACGCCACATTTCTTTCCGCACTGCCCGCAATGTGCGGAATCATTCGAGGTGTTTCGTTGAATACCTGAACAATAGGTTGAACCGACGCCTTCATTGCAAGCGACAAGGCTGGATGTCATTCCGCATTTTGAGCCTGCGGGGCACAGGTTGCCACAGCCGCTGCAATGTGCGGAATCCTGGGTCGAATTGATCTTTACACCATTGCAGTACATGACGCCGTTGCCAGCCTTGCAAGTCCCCTCGCTGCAGATCTGTCCGTTGGCGCATTTATGATTGCAGCTGCCGCAGTGATCGACATCATTGAGCGTATTAATCGTATTACCGGAACAGTAGGTCATACCTACACCGGTCACACAGGCGTTGTCTTTGCAGATTAAGCTGTCTGAACATTTATCCGAACAGCTGCTGCAACGGTCAACCGTTCCCATGGTAACTTTGTTTCCGCTGCAATAGGCTTGGCCATTGCCTTTTTTGCATTGTCCTTTGTCGCAGATCAGGCCATCGCTGCATTTATGATTGCACTCGCCGCAGTGGTCTAAATCCGTAAGCGTATTGCGCAGCACGTCATCACATATCGTATTGCCAAGACAGCGTCCGCCGGCGCATTGCTGGCCGCCGGCGCAGGCATTGCCCTGTGAACCGCAGTTCTGGTCA
>JAFZFY010000390.1 GCA_017555665.1 Pseudomonadota bacterium
GCGTATGCTCGGTACCTTCTCAGAGTACCAAATCATGTGTTAAAAATAGGCTCTGTTCTGCAAGCGTGGATATAGTCCTCGTAAGCATCGGCAGATTCTATGTTACATATCATCATCAGTACAGCCGACACGATGTCGGCTGCCGAACGTCGAACCACGGATGGTGAGATGTTCGGAAATCCCAGTCATGCTCAAAAGCGTGCGGGGTGGGTAGGCGAAATAAGCTTCCTAGAGACTCATAACCTTAGGAAAACACCAAGTCCATACCCACTAATCGTAGAACAGAGCCTATTTTTAACACATGATTTGGTACTCTGAGAAGGTACCGAGCATACGCTCGGGATAAGCCCGAAAGGGCGCATTCCCGAGCTCAAATTAGGCATGAATTTCTTCCGAACACTTGCTTTGAGGAACCACAGGCAATGATTGTGATGAAAAAATCGCGAGTAAACTCTCATCCACACAGATTTTGTCATCTTTCATGAAAACATAGAGCTTTTCAGGCTTGGCATCGTGATTCAGTATCCACTCAGCAACTGGTGTCTCCACAAGTGTCTGAATCGTCTGCCGCATCGGCCTTGCCCCATATTTAGGATCAAAACCTCCATTCTGAATGAGATGCGGAACAAGCAACGTCTCATCAAAAACAAGTTCGATCCGCTTTTCTTCAAGCATTCGCTTTCTGGTATCGGAAAGCAGCAGATGGGCGATCTGCTCAATCTGCTCGATCGTGAGCGGATGGAAGACAAGCTTTTCTTCAATGCGGTTCCAGAGTTCGGGGGAAAACCTCGCATTTGCAGCCTTGATAATGATCGTTTCTGCATCCTCAGCGGAAAGCTTGAGCGAGTTGCCGTTAAAACCGATGTTTTTCTGCGCGGCGCGCATGACTTCTTCTGCACCGAGGTTGCTCGTCATGATGATCACGGTGTTTGAAAAACTGACGTGCCTCCCCTTGGCATCTGTGAGCCTGCCTTCATCCAGAATCTGAAGCAGGATATTCATGACATCGGGATGCGCTTTTTCAATCTCGTCGAAGAGCACGATCTGATAAGGCCGTTTACGCAGTGCTTCCGTGAGAAGACCGCCGTCATCGAAACCGACATAGCCCGCCGGCGCGCCGATCAGCTTTGCGACGGAATGCTGTTCCATGAATTCGCTCATATCAAAGCGAACGATATTTTTAGGCGATCCGAACAAAAAATCGGCAAGGACTTTCGCCGCTTCCGTCTTCCCGACACCAGTGGGGCCGAGAAACAGGAAACTCCCGATCGGTCGCTGTGCGCCGAAACCCGCATGATTGCGACGAATCACGTTTGCCATACGCGCAATATTCGCCTCATGCCCGATCAGGCGTTTGCCCAAAATGGCTTCCATATTCATGAGTTTCTGCTTCTCGGTCACGAGCAATCGCTCGACAGGCACATCGGCGATCTTGGCGATGACCTGGGCGACATGTTTCGGCGTGACCTCGCACTCGCCATATCGCTCACAGAGGCTGCCAGCGCGATCGAGCACGGATATCGCCTTGTCCGGAAGCGCGCGTTCCTGAATATAGCGTTCGGATAGACGGACGGCTTCGCGAATGGCATCTTTTGTATATGTCACATCGTGATGTTCGGCATACTTGCGGATGATGCCATTCTCGATGATGCGGATCGATGTTTCCGGGGAGGGCGCTTTGACCTCGATAAAATCAAAGCGTCGTTCAAATGCAGGATCTGCATTAAACGCGCGCCGCAATTCCTGAGGGGTCGACGCGCCTATGCAGAGAAGCTCGCCACGGGAAAGCGCCATCTTGAGCTCAAGCGCTGCATCCGCATTGGGGTCGCCGCTTCCCGAAGAAAGCCACGTATGTATCTCATCAAGGAACAGGATGATATGCCCGTTTGCCTTGCTGACTTCGCTCTTGATAGACTTGATGCGTTCCTGAACAGCCCCGCGAAGCTGCGTGCCGCACAATATCGAGCCATAATCAAGCGCGACAATCGTATGGCTCTCAAGCCCGCGAGGGGCATCTCCCTGGGCCATGCGAAGCGCAAGACCTTCGATAATGGCTGTTTTCCCGACACCGGCTTCGCCTACGAGGATCGGGTTATTGCACTTGCGCTTGTTCAAAACATCTATGAGCTGATCAATCTCCTGATCGCGGTCGATCACGGGATCAATGCGCCCGGCGCGTGCCTCGGCGAGGAGATTACGCCCGTATGTGTTCAGCGTAGGGTAGGCTTTGCCGAGATCAAAGGGGGAAAAACCGGTCGGCTGTTTGGACGTGACCCGCCGGGTGGGGACTGTCGTGGCCCTGTTGGACATGCCGGATGTCATGGACTGACGCATTCTGGCTGGTTTGTCTGCAGGCACTGGATCAGTCCGACGGATCTGCACAAACTTATCGCTTTCCTTGGGTTTGGGCTGCTGCGTCTTGGCTGCAACGTCGCCTTTGGCCGAAGCGTCCGTGACAGCCGCAGTGCCCGCTGCGCCCGCAGGCGCCTCCGTTTTGGCGGCAGCCAGGGGCGACGTGCGCACTTCCTGAGGGGCAGTCGAGGTTTGGGCTGCGCTTTCAGAACGGATAACATTCGACGCATTCCCGCATTCGGTGATAGCCGCTTGCGGCATGACACTCGGCTTCTCAGGCGGGGCTGGCGTGCCCGTTACAGGCGCACTCACGGCATCCGGCGTTGTGTGCAAACCGTCTGTTTCCGGGGCTTTCGGCATCTCACAGCTGGCGCGTCGCGCCTCGGATGTGCGGCTCTTCTTTTCCTGAAAACGGCGCGCGAGATCAAGCGTTGCCGCCTGCTGCATCTCGCGGGATGATGTCGAATGATATGGAGAGGACTTAGTCTGACGGATCTCCTGAGCTGGACGGCCGGATGTTTTGCTGTCAAAACCGGGCAGCACCTGCTGCTCGCCGGACGCATGCAGCTTCTGGATCTCTGTCGGCGAGAGCAAGCGGTTGCGCGGTGCCGGCGTGATGCCCTTGCGTCCTTCCGGACTGGGGATCCGCGATATCTCGTCACTCCCGTAGCTCACGGCCGGCTGCGGCTCTATATAGGTCATGGGCTGCGCTACGGGCGATTTGTGCTGCACCGCGACTGTGCTGATCGAATGGGATGATCGGCTCCCTGCCTGATAATACTGGACATTCGACTCACCGGCGATGCAATGATCGATATAATTCAGGATCTGGCTGATATCATATCGCAAGAAACACAGAAGCTGCTGCACGACACATGGCTCTTTGAGCATGGCGGCAAAAAGATGAAGCGAGGACAGCTCCGCCGAACGGCTGCTCGCACACATCGCGGCCGCGCGCGCAAACAGTTTGGGCACGGTATCAAGCGATTCCGGTGGAAGCGGCAGGCTCTTCAGGCCGTCTTCGAATATCTGATAGCTGATACCGGCATTGTAAAGCACCGACTGGATCGGAAGATCCGACCGAAGCATGCTCCGAAACAGCAGTGCAGAACACATCCTTACATTCATGAGCTTCGCATCATGCTCCGCTCGTGCATTGATGCTGCGCAGTTCCCCCGTCCATTGAAGCGCCATGCCTTCCTCCATGAAGTCACGCTCAAAAAATTTTCGCAGGCTTGCCGCCTGCGAAAAAGAACTGTTCAAATCATATCACACCCATTCCGGGTTGTGAATCAAAACTATCCAAGCGCCGATATGAGCTTTTCTGCAGATGTCAGACGATCCGCAAACTCCGAATGATCAGGCACGAGCATCGAAAGCGCATCCCTCACGTTTCCAAGCGTTTCGCGATCCTCCGATGAAAACGCGCCTGCCGCGCGTTCCACGATCGGACCGTACGATTCCACGAGTTCGCGGCAGAGATCATCGCGCTTTGACGTATCCCCGAGCTTCTCGGCGCATCTCGCGGCCTGCATCATGTCCGTGCTCATGATGTTGCCGCGCATGAAAAGGAACACTCGCGTCATGTCCAGGCTGAGCATGTCGCATTTGTCCATCGCGTCTTCATCCGAATACGCTTCAAAATAAAGCCTCAGTATCCTGACTGCTTCGCGGATGCGAAGCCCTGCCATCTCGGTTGCCGTCGAAAGCCCTTCCTCCTCCGCAAAATCCTGCATGCTGCGGTGAAGTTTCGGAAGCTCCGACAGGCATTTGCCCGCCAGCGTCTCGGCCGCGTCCGTCATCCCCCCTGTCTCGAATGCCCAGACAAACTGCGCCAGATTGATCAGCACACGGTCTCCGCTCGCCCGCATCCGGATGCGCATCCTGTACATCTCCTCGCTGTCGCCGTCTTCCGCGAGCTCCCGTATGACGGTCAGAAGCTGCACCGAATACGAATCCGTGTTCTCCTCGCTTCTGAAAAATCCATAGATCAGGGACATGGCCTCGTCACGGCGCCCGTCCGCGAATGCTCGACATATCTCCGCATGTTTGCCTTTACAGGTGATCGCTTTCATTTTCCCTCCCTTTATGGTGTGGCGTGTCAGACCTGGAACTTCTCTTATATAGCCCGAATTCATCCTAGACGAATGTTTTTTTTCTCTTTTTCAAAAACCGGAAGCTATGGCCCCCTCCGGGGCGCCATAC
>JAFZFY010000391.1 GCA_017555665.1 Pseudomonadota bacterium
GCAGACGTGTCGTGACACGTCTGCTGGCGAGCACATAGCCGCGAAGGGGGATTCTTCCCCCACCCAAATCCAAATCCCCAATCACCTGGCCTGATATCCAAACGAGGTTTCCCCCATGAAAGCCATACGATTTTCGCTCATTCTCGCCGCTGCCTTGATCTCCAGCACTGCTCAGGCGGTTCCCTCTTATGATGCCCCAGAGTGGTCCAATTATATCGAAAAAAAGGCGGGCAACAAGATACCGGAAGGCTACCCGACAGGTGCCGGCGCGATCTCTGGTTTCAACGGTTCCGGGTTCTGGCGCACGCCTTATACTAGCCTGATCCGACCAATCGATATGTCGGGATCCGATATCCTGACGGTCAGCAAAACCGCCTTGTCACTCAAAAAGCATTACGCCAGTGAATCGATGCAGAGCTTCCTTCAGGCGACCTCAGGCGCGTTGCGCAAGCTCTCCAAACGGGCGGATCTCAAGATCCCCGTTCAGGGGCTGGCTTATGAGATGAACAACGTGCCCCAAAGCGATGCGCGTGCCTTTATGACGGTGCAACTCGGTGTCTATACGAAGTCAGGCACCGACTCTGTGCCGGATGCCGATTTCAGCATCCATGCGAAACCACCGACCGACAACGACATTACCCACAAGCGCACGCAGGCATATATCGCCAAAGTGATGCCGAATCTGGCTGCGCTCCGGCAGATGCCGCCCCAGCAGGCCCAAAATGAACTCCAACGCCTTGGACACGAAAGCAACGAAGCGGTCAGCGCGGAGATTCGCGAACGCATTACGGGCAACCACTTGCCCACCCACCGCTTCTCTGGCCGACACCTGTCGGGAAGCATCGAACCGCCCCAGGAGGGCAGCTATGCGCAGCGTTACAAGGCGCTCAATGACGCATATAACGCGCAGATCCAAACGCTCAGGGACGAATCGCAACAGGCAGAGGGCGACAAACGCGCCGAACTGACACGGCAAATCCTGCAGCTTGAAGCGGAACGCGATCAGCAGCTGCTCGAACTCCCAGATGACGAGCAGCTGCCAAGTGCAGAGACGATACGTTCAAAGCAAGAAAGACAAAAGGCTTACAAAGAAGAACTCCACAGGCGAGCCCTCGAACTCGGTATGACGGATGAAGATGACCGGGAAACGCAACAAGCGCTCCGCGAACAGATTTCGAACCAGCAGCAGATGCGCCAAGCCGAACGCAACGCGCTCAAAGAGCGCATCAAAGAGCAACAGCACACGAGCCGCATGACCCAAGCGCAGCGCCAGGCTTACAGAAACGCTCAAAAAGAAGAGATCGAGCAAGCACAGCTTGCACGCGTCGATCTCGAAACGACCTGGCTCATGTTCGAGGCCATGATCACACAGAATTCAGAAACCATCCTCAAGATCACGATGCCCGAATCGCTTAAAATTGCCCTGATCGACCATGCCAAGACGGCCAAACGCCCGGATAAAGCCATCAAGACATTCGACAGCCTGAGCGAAGGTCATGCGAGGAACGCGATCAGCATCCTGCTCGCCTGCAGTGTCCGCGACCGCTTTTTGGGCTGCCCGATCAAGGGAAATGACAAGACAGAAGCCAAGGTCAACGACATCGCCCAGAAGATACTGAACCAAGCCAAATCAGCCCCCATCCCCGATCAGATGCGCGCGATCCAGCTCGTCGTGAACGCGGCCCCCCAAAAAGTCAAAAACACGCTCAATCTCGACAGCATGACACGCCCAGCCGATACCACCCTCGAACTTCCCTTTGATGATGCGCCACCTGCGCCGGCAAATGCCGATGCCATACGTGCCGACCTGATCTCCCGATATCGACAAATGTACGTCCCCGCACGGAGCGCCAAAAAGGCCCCAAAGACTGGCAAAAAACAGCGTTCAAACGAGGATGGCAGAGCACAAGACGTACTGCCCTCACTGCCATTCTGACCCCCAAAGGCCGGCAAAACCGCCTTGATCCCGCTTTGTTTTGCCGCAAATTCCTTGTGTTTCAAGGGTTCTGGACACGCCCGGAGCGCCGTGTCCAGAACCGGATCCGGCTCGCAATGCGCTACCACACATATCCATATAAGACACCGCATAAGATAAGCCATCGCATGCAAAGGCAGATCGATTCGCGCCGGATGCGCGGCGCGCGGCGCGACATTATGACATCGCATGCAAGGGCAGATTCCCCCAGTCGACAGACCGAGTTCTGACATTACAGACATATCACGGCGCAAATGCTTGAAAACACAAGACCTGGCGTTATAACCCATGTTGATATTTCAAATAAATATATGACCAACTTCTCGGACAGATATGTCATAAAAATATTAGATTAAAAAAAATTGAATTTTTTTTGACATAAAAACATCAAGCAAAATAGAGGATTTCATATATTCATCGGGCATCAATGACAAAAATGACAGTCTTTAACCCCGCAATTTCAGCGCCTATAAAGGGTTTCAGAAGGCAGGAATGCCGGAGGATGAGAGAGATTCAGAAATGATAAATCATGAATGAATATCTATCGAATTCCATCCGCAGCTTCAAGCCGAAATCTTTGATCATCTTTTTTTTACCCCCCAATATAAGGAGACACGCCATGATGAAGAAACTCGCTTGCTTATTCGCCGCTCTTAGCCTCTGTGCCGTTTCTTTCACCGCATGCGATGACAATAACGACAACGATGCTGCCATTGAGTGTAACAACAACGCCGACTGCAAAGACAATGCGGAAGGCAAGACCGTCTGTAGCGAAGACAGCAAATGTGTCGCCCCAGACGAAGCCCCGGCACCGGCTGACAAACTCGCAGATGGCGCGGACTGCGAAGACAACGATGCCTGCGCAAGCGGCATCTGCGGCGAAGACAAGAAATGCGCCGCCGCAGCAGATGATCCCGCACCGGCTGACAAACTCGCCGATGGCGCGGACTGCGAAGACAACGATGCCTGCGCAAGCGGCATCTGCGGCGAAGACAAGAAATGCGCCGCCGCAGC
>JAFZFY010000392.1 GCA_017555665.1 Pseudomonadota bacterium
AGTGGGGAGTGGGAAGTGCCGTGCGCAAACAAAACGTGACAAGCTGTTGTGATTTAGACTAGAATCCTCGGGCTTTTTGTGCAGGGCAGCCTGTGCATTTTGAGGAGTTTTGGATGGCATGAGCATGAATATGAAGCCGCAGATGACACATGACGCAGTGACCGCCCTGATCCGTGAGATTGGGGAGAATCGTCAATCGTATGAAGCCTCAGGATATGGCGCGGCAACGCCTGAAACGGCGATGGTGACGGCGCTTGCGGAGAACGAATGTGCCGGGCTGACGGCGCGCCGGGCGCGTTTTGAGGGCGAGATCGGCATTGAACGCGATCCCATCGTGTTTTCGCATGGCAAGGGTGCATTTATCTGGGATGTCGAAGGCCGTCCGTATATCGACATGGGGGCGTGTTTTGCGGTCGCCGCCTATGGCCATGCCAATGAGGAGCTCGTGGACGCGCTCACGGCGCAGGCTCAGAAATTGATGCACGGCATGGGGGATGTCTATCCCACAGATACCAAGATCCTTTGCCTGAAAAAACTCGCAGAGCTGGCGCCTGGCAATCTGAACCAGGCATTGATGAGCCAGTCGGGGGCAGAAGCCATTGAGACTGCGGTCAAGATGGCGCAGATGGCGACCAAACGGCATCGGCTGATCGCGTTTGAATCGTGTTATCACGGGTTGAGCTTTGGTGCGCTTTCGCTGACGGGGCATAGCGATGCCTTTAAGGCGCCGTTTAGACAACGGATCTGTGCGGACACGACCTATGTGCCGTATGCGAACTGCGTGCGCTGTGCGTTCGGCTGCAAGCCGGAGACATGCGGCTTTGCCTGCTTGAAGCATCTCGAACGCCTGTTGAAAGCGCCGTCCTCGGGATGCGGGGATGTCGCGGCAGTGATCGCGGAACCGATACAGGGGCGCGGGGGCGATGTCGTTCCGCCGGCAGGCTGGCTCAAGACGCTTCGCGACATCTGCACGGAGAACGGCGTTCTGCTGATCCTCGACGAGATATATACGGGCTTTGGCAGGACTGGGGCATTGTTTGCCTGTGACCATGAAGGTGTCGTTCCCGATATCCTCTGCCTCGGCAAAGCCATGACCGGTGGGTTTCCGCTCTCGGCGGCGATCGCGACGCCAGAGGTGCTTAAACACTGGCCGTTGAACACGACGGAGGCCATACACACGAGCACGTTTCTCGGCAATCCGATGGGGTGTGCCGTGGCGATTCGCGCCATGGAGATCCTGGTCCGCGATGACTTGCCGGCGCGTGCCGCCGAGATGGGGCGTGCGCTTTTGCAGGCACTTCGCCAGATCGCCCAGAAACGCCCGGATATCATCTTCGATGTGCGCGGCAAAGGCTTGATGATCGGCATTGAGTTCGCGGATCCGGACGGTTCGCCGCGCACGGATCTCGCGCTCAAGGTCGTCGATCGGATGCGCGACAGGGGGATCATTCTGTTGCCCAGCGGTCCGTGGTCGCAGGTCGTGTCGCTGTCGCCGCCGCTTGTCACGCCCAAGCCTTGTTTGGATGCATTTCTTGAAGCATTTGAAGATATCGTGGCGGCTTTGTGAGGATGGCTCAGGGCGTGCGTGGCATGTCACGGCGTGTCACGGCATCTTGCTGCATGTCACGGTATGGATGCGTGCGAGTCACGGCGCGTCTGGGCGCGCGTGTCAGTCTTCGAGGGGATTGATGCGTCCCTGAGGTGGGGATGCCGGTGGATTGGGCTGCGTGGGCTGCTTTTGCGGCACGTTGCTGTCGGGGATGGAAGAGGGCTTGAGACCGAGGCGTTTTTCGTGGATCTGCACGGCCTTGAGGCTGAAATCGAGCGCGTCTTTTTTGGATGCGTTGAGCTTGAAGACTTTGACCCCGAATACGCCGCATTGTCTGCCGTCGCGCCAGAACGTCCAGTGGATGTAGGAACGGCCGTTTGTCGATCGCATTTCTGCGGGGGGCGGCAGTTTGGGCGAGCAGTTCCAGGCGACGTGAATGGCCTCGTTGTCGTAATCAATGATGCCGCTTGAGCGGACCATCCGGACATCGATGACGGTGCCGAGGCTGTCGAGTGTGATTTCGAGGACGGCTTCGAGATTGGGGTCGTTGAGGCGGCTTCCAGGCTGTCTGTAGATCGTGTCCAGTCGCAGCAGATAGCCGTGTGCCCAGAGCGGATGAATCTCCTTGTGCATGAGCGCGAGGTATTCTGCGACATCTTTCTGATGCGAGACGGAATTGCCCTGCTGGCCGCGCCCGATGACTGGGCCGTCGGCATTGTAGGCGGATTCGAACCTTTTTTTTGCCTGTGTGGCGGCAGCGACAAATCGATTGGTGTCGCGTTCAGCAAAGATGCGGTCAGTGGTGTCTGTCGATTCGGCCATGAGTGCCGGTGCGAGATTGAGCGGCGATATCCGCAGGTCTGTCGGTGTGAGCGGTACGGGGGACGGCTCTTCTGTCTGGGGTTGCGGGGATGCGACAGGACCGGTATTCTGCGCGACAGCCGGTGTTTGAGGGGCTTGCGAGGGCTTGACCTTTGGGTTTTGAGGTTTCTGCGGTTTTGTCGTCTTTTGTGGCTGCGTCTTTTGCGGTTGCGGCCTCTGCATCTGTTGCTGTACGGATCGCGCGGCAGGTTCCTCGTTTGCGAGCGGCTTTTGCGGGTCATAGAGCGATGCGGTCATGACCTCGCTTTGTTTTGAGGCGAGCTTGAATCGCGCGGTGAACGCGCCTCCCGGTTTTCCGTCACCCGTCGGGAAGGTTCCCGAAAACTCGCCATCGAGTGCGCGCGGCGCAGGAATAACCCCCTGCTGGCCGTCGTGTATGACGATCTCGTAGGTGCCGGGATCCTGGATGGCTTCAAACTGAATGGCAAAATCTCGCTTGGGGTGGCGATGTGCGGCCGAGAGGAGGTGCCGTGTGCCGTCGTCTTCGATCTTGTAGAGGAATGCGGCCTGCGGGGAGATGTCTTCCGGCTTGGCGGCGAAAAAGACGGCGGGCTCGATGGCCTGCGCAGGCATGAGCTCGACGGTTTGATCTGGGGTGGGGATCATGCCGGAAACAGGGACAATATCATCGGGCATCAGATGGAACGCGATGAGCGCGATGATGCCTGCATGCATGAGGACAGCCAGGAGCCATGCGGCTGTCCAGCGTTTGAAATGTCCGTGTGCTGTGTTCAATCTGGTGGTCTCGTCATAACCGCGCTTTGGAAGCGATCGCGCGTATCTCTTCGGCGCTCCAGAGTTTTCCCTGGTTCATGCCCGGACAGTTCTGCGCAGTTTCGTCCCAGTCTTCTTTCGAGTGAAGATTGCATTTCCAGAAGGGGAAGTCCCTGCACTGTGAGGGTCTGACCTCATAGACGGTGCATCCGTTGTCAAAGAAGATGCAGTGCCCGTCGGGGAAATCATCGCGAGCTGTGTAAGAATCAAGGTGCGGCCGCATGTAATCGCGGATGATCACCTCTCGCGTGAGTCCGCGTGTTTTTTCTAAATGCGCGACGAGACGGTCAAATTCCGAGGGATTAAAATAAACGATGCCGGGTTCGCCGCAGCAGCATTTGCCGCAGCGCAGACAAGAGAATCGTAGTCCGTTTTTCCAGAAAGTCATGGTGGCGCCTCAGGATTTGGCAGTGTATGCGAGTGCGACGAAGGAGATATGTCTGATGCCGGCATTTTTAAGCGCGAGCGCGCAAGTCGCGGCTGTGGCGCCCGTCGTGACGACGTCGTCGATGAGCACGACATGATCGGCGGTGAACCCGTCTGCGACATGGAACGCGCCGTCGAGATTGTGCATGCGTTCGTCATGGCTGAGCGAGGCTTGGTGCGGCGTGTGTCGCGTCCGGGAGAGGACGTCATCCCTGAAATCCGTGGGGATGTCGTTTCGCTTGAGGAGCTTGTGCAGTTCGTTTGCGAACTGCCAGACGGGATCGAAACCGCGTTCCCTGAGCCGTTTCGGGTGCGGCGGCACGGGGATGATGCAGGCGTTTTGCGGGATGCATTCGCGCAGCCGTTCAAGCTGTGCCGGCAGGCATGCGAGGAGCGCGTGCCTTGCGCCGTAATCTTCGTGATATTTCCACTTCGCGATCATTTGCTGTACGGCGCCTTCGTATCTGAAGACGGCGCATGCGCGCTCGATATTGTCTGGGCAGACGAAGTCGGCTGCGGGCTGCACGGCATCGGAACAGTCCTCGCAGAGGAGGACATCAGGTTCGGGCAACAGGACATCGCACGCCGCGCATCTGGTGGGCCAGAGGACGTGTTTGAGTGCATTGAGCGTCTCAATAAACAATGATCGCCTCCAAATCACTTGTGGTAGGGTTCATTTTTAAGGATCGTCATGGCGCGATAGATCTGCTCGTAGACGAGGACGCGAGCGAGTTCGTGCGGGAACGTGAGTGGTGAGAGTGCAAAGACGGTATTGGCGCGTTGCCTGAGGCATTCGTGATGCCCGAACGCGCCGCCGATGACGAAAGCCATGTCCTGCGACTGGTCGATGAGTTTTCCGAGTCGTTCGGCGAACTGGATGCTGTTGAACATTTTGCCGCGTTCGTCGAGCACAAAGAGATGCGTTGCGGGGCGAATCTGGCTGATGAACTGCATGGATTCGCGTTCCCGTATCTGCATTTCGCTGAGTTTTGGGGAGGCTTCAGACTTGAGCTCGATTTCCTGAATGTTCAGATAGTGCCTGAGGCGTTTGAGGTATTCGTCTGCGGCCTCTCTGTATGGGGCATATCGCATCTTGCCGATGGCAAGGACCGTGGCAGTCATGATCAGATCATGGGTTCGTCGTAAGATTCGTCAGTGAGTCTGAGTTCAGCGGGGATATCGACGGCGAGACGCGGCGCGTCTTTCCAGAGGCCTTCGATGTTGTATTCGGTGCGTTTGTGTCCGTTGAACACATGGGCGACGACATCGCCGTAATCGAGCAGAACCCATTGTCCGTTGGCGAGTCCTTCAGTGCTGATGCAAGTGCGCTTGTCGACAACATCATTATCGATACCGGTGGCGATACCGTCGACATGGCGGTCGCTTCTGCCGGAACAAACGACGAGAAAGTCAGCATAATCACATTTGCCACGGACATCGATGATGACGGGCTCGATGGCTTTTTTGCCGATGGCGGCATCAACGATTATGCGGGCAACCTGTTCGCTCGTGAATTCTTCCATTTCGTGCTCCCTTTTGAGGCTAAGTAACAGCGGTGCGGAATCGCACCGCCTGAGAGCATACTCGATTTTTTAAGGAATGATTAGTTTTTTGTGTGCGCGCCTATCCGCGACGCGGATACGTCGCGCGTGCGCCGCGCTATTGCCGGCGGGCAATACGCGCGGCCGCTTGGCGCCGTATGTCAGACGTGTGGCGGCGTATCCGTGAGGCGCGTGAACGCGGCACGCCTGCGCGTTAAAATGATTTCACAAAGCGTAAAGAATTTCGTAGTATTCGCATATCTGGCCGAAGTGGTCATGAGCGTTTCATTGTTTAGATAAGGAACACGGGAATGAACAAGATTCAGAACATTGCGCTGGGCAAACTCAATCACGACGACATGCTGACCTTGAGCGAGAAGGTGTGTGCGGTACTGAGCAAAGTGGATTCGGAGACGGCACAGAAGAGCTGCGCCGCGCTTGCGAAGGCGACCGACGATTTCCGCAAGGTGCTTGATTCGACACCAGATCTGATTGCCCTTGAGATTCAGGCGAATGATGCGTCCGTCGATCAGGCATGGCGTGGCATGAATGCCGAGCTTGAGAACCATCTCGACCATCCGAATGAGAAGAAGCGTGAAGCGTCAGCGACGGTCTATGAGGTGTGGAAGCGCTATCCGGATCCGACGGAGCTTCCGTATGAGGAAGAGTATTCGAGCATCCGTTCGATCATCGCGATCGTGTCGAAGATCCCGCAGCACGTGATGGAACTCGCGGGGGTGGATGAGTGGTTCGAGTCGCTCAAGAAGAGCAACGATGCGTTTATGGTGCTCTGGGGTGACGGCAACTCGACGGACAAGCAGCGCGCGGCGAACCAGCTCAAGCGTTCGCGTGCGGATCTCGAAGCCGCGTATCACGATTTTGTGGCGTTTGTGGACGGCTGGGTGCGTTATGCCGAAGTCGACGAGCGTTTCAACGCGATCGATACCGAGGTCGCGGCCGTTGTGGATGCGATCAATTCCGTGATCAGCGAGTATAACGGGATGCTTGCAGAGCGTCGCCGCAATGTCACGCAGTGCATCAATGATATTCTGAAAGACCTGATCTGAGACGCGTGGCGGTCAGGATATCAGCCTTTATGATGCCTTTTCCGGGGCGATTCGATGCGGCAGATGGCTGAAACCGCAGGCGATCCGCGACATCGGGGGAGGCGTGACTGACCGAATAGACGAGGGGGTAGCGGCGTATGCGCGGAGCCGGAGAGACGTGTCACAGACACGTCTCTGTGGCGAGCACATAGCCGCGAAGGGGGATTCATCCCCCTGCCCACATCCAAGAATCCCCATTCACATTCAGCCCTATACGGAAGAGTTATGCCTCATCACCAGATCATCATCGCCTGCCGTGATAATGCGGAGGCCGAGGTCTTGCGCAGTGCGGCGGGACAGCCGTCCGCGAGCGCGTATCACAAGTCAACCACGCTCCTGGACCATCTTGCGGCAGCGGGCGGGAGTTTCCTCGTCATGACGCCGCTGATCATGGATGAGACGGCCAACGGAATCCTGACGAAAGTCGCGATCATCCAGCCGTCCTACAGCATCCTTTATGCGCGGCATGCAGACCGTGCGTTGAACGTGCTTCGCCTGTTTGGATGCGGCTGTTCGGTGATTTTGGGCCCGGATGAACTGTCGGAGCTTCCGGCGTATCTGGAGCCCGACGAGGCGTATCTGGATGCGCTTGTGATGCCGCCCTTTTTTATCGATGACGACGAATCGAGCCTGAAGGAGCCGCCGAGCCGTCAGGCGTGCCCGCTTCATGTGACGTTTCTGGGGGCGCAGGCGATGATGTCGTGCGCCAATGCGCTTCTGAATATCCATGCGTCGAGCGCCATGTCGATGGCGTGTGTGGTGCCGCGCAATGCGTGGGCGCGCGAGCATCTCATCCAGAGCCTCGGCGAGTACACGCTGTGGAATGCGCAGACGAAGCCGCTGATCGCGACATCTTGCGTGACATTTTGCAACGATTTCAATGCGCTTGCGTCGCTTGAGCCGACGGGGCAGCATTTCGTGATCTGCCACGGCCTGATGAGTGACGCGGAGAACGCGTATCTCGATCGCCTGCCGGCGTGTGTCCGCGTGTTCGAGGCTGCCCGCGAGGGGTATTCGGAGAAGAGCCAGACGGGGTTTGAGGCCATGATCTCGCCGGAGCGGTTGTGGGATATTCTGATTTCTGCGCTTTATGCGCAATGATATTCGGCGGTGATATCTCGAGAGCGGCGTGCATGCGCCGCTTTTTTTGTGTGATCTGAAGGCGCGTGCTCGGCCTTGCGTTCCGGCTGGGGGGGCGTGCGCATCTCGTAAAGGGCGTTTCTCGGAGCGCGGGCGTGCGGCGCGGAGGCGCATAAAATTCATAGAATTGATGAATCTCGGAATATCGGGCGGGTGTTTTGTCGATGTGTGAACCTGGTTCGGCATGCGGGACATGGTGCCGATAGAAAAAGATTGACGCGTGAGACGGGTGCGTCGTAGAAGGGGGATGACACCTTTCTCTGAATCGGATGATTCGTGAGAAAAATTCAGATGAAAGGGGAAATTAAAAATTTTATTCACGGCGCATAAAGCGCGATAGAAGGGGAAAACTGCTGAAACCGTTGAAAATGCGAGAGGAAATGGTGCGGCCGGAAACATTCCCCAGAAAGTGAATTGAAAAAAATTCATAAATCACTCGACAATCGTCTCTATATTCTGTAGGTAGGTATTCGTGGGATATAGTCCGCTATGGTAAATCCATCGGATTTTCTTAAGGAATCACTTTTTAGCCCTACATACGCACAACAAGCGAAATAGGAGACAAGGAGGAAATTATGAGGGGAAACTGGAAACGTGGAGCGCTCATTGCTGCGTTGCTCGCGTCCGCAGCAGCAGCCTCAGGATGTGCGCAGGAAATCGGCGATATTGACCGTACAGAGCCCAACCGTGTGAAGAAATCGGATCTGACGAGCGGCTCTTGGTGGATGCATCAGAAAGTCGTGGAGGTGCCGGGGTCGGCATCTCTTGAGGCGTTTGAAGGCCTCATGATGGAAACGGACAAGGTCGTGTTCGTGGCCGAGGAAAACTATCTTTTGGCGAAACGTAGCTATCCGATTCTTCCGGGATCGGATAATCAGTCTCTGAACGTGAACGGCCAGAATAACTATGAAGAGATCTACGGTGCGGATTATCAGGGGAACGTGCTTGCGATGTTCCCGATCACGTCGCACTTTGATGTTCAGCGTCAGTATGACGCGGCGACGGGCGAGCAGTCGAACGTGATCGTGGAGAACACGTCTGACCGTCCGTGGTATGAGCGCGAGTATATGCATGTCAACTGGCACCAGAACCCGATGGTGAACTTCGAGTGGTGGCTTTGGTATGACATGGATTATCAGCTTGGATATCAGGAAGTTTACGAGAATGACCCGCTGAAGGGCTCGTACTTCGAGTATGACAAGAACGGCCAGCTGGTGTATTTCGATGCGCCTGCGACGTATGTGATCCAGCCGACGATCTGGGACTGGTTCTATGGCCTGATCGGCTGGCAGTTCACGGATGTCAACGGTGCGGTCGAAGTCCGCGTGGTGACGAGCTTCGGGAAGGATCTCGGCAAAGACGTGGATACGGTTCTGAACTATGAGCCGCTCCGCTATCCGAACCAGGATATGAACCGATTCGGTTTCTTCCGCACGGAACGCTACACGTATGATCCTCAGCTCGGCATGATGAATGCCGGCCGCATCGAGCTCGCGAACCGTCACAACATCTGGCAGGCCGCCTACGATGCAAACGGGAACGCGATTCCAGTCGAGAACCGCCAGGTCCGCACGATTCCGTACTACATTCATGACGGCGTGAAAGAGGCGCGTCTTGCTGCGATGTCTGAGCAGGTCATCGACGAGTGGAACGTCGCGTTCAAGCGCGCGGTCTATATCATGCAGCATCCGGATAACACGATGATCAGCGGGATTGATCTCGTGACAACGGTGGATTATGCGACGTTGAAGCCGCTGCTTTCGAGCCAGACGGATATCTATGTGCCTTGCCATATTCCTGTTGCGGACGGCGACAATGCAGTTTGCGGCGAGAAAGGCTATGTGCCCCGTGAAGGCGACTTCCGCAAGAACTTCCTGTGGCTGGTCAATCAGCGCCAGGATGTGGGTCTTCTCGGCTATTGTCCGAGCGTGACGGATCCTCTGACGGGTCAGACGCTCTCGGCGCAGGCGCATGTTTACACGGCCCCGATGAACGAGATCGCCAACTCGCTGATCGATCAGATCAAGTTCGCCAAAGGCGAGCTGACCCCCGATGGCGTCCGCACGAATGACGCGGCGATTGCGCGCGCGACCAATTCGCGTGAGCGTTTCATCGAGATGTCCAGGATGTCGGATGCTGTCCGCAGCGCGCGTCTGAACTCCCCGAAAGCGCGTGCAGACAAAATGCAGCGCCGTGCCGAGCGTACGCTGGCTGTGAAGAACCTCCGCAAATTCGACTATGCATCGGCCGACAGCAAGCTCAAGAACCTGATTGATACCGGCATGCTCAGAACGGATGTCGATTCCGGCATTCTGAGCAGCGCGATGAAGCTCGCGGGCGTGAGCAATGTCTCTCAGCTTCCCGACGAGGCGAAGGAAGCGGCCAGCCTTTACAAACAGCTGAGCTTCTCGAACCGTGCCACGGTCAACGAGATGCAGAAAGCGCTGAGCGCCAGAGGTTACTGCTTCAAGGACAATGCGGCGAGCTACGACATCATGTACTCGGCGATCGTCGACAAGTACAAGGACCGCAGCGACTATGACAACATCTTCAACGAGCTCCGCGCGCAGGTGTTCCGTTCGACGGCGCTCCATGAGATGGGCCACGGTTTCGGTCTTCGCCACAACCACACGGGTTCGTTCGACTCGATGAACTACTTTGACACGTACTGGAATCTCCGCCGCGATGCGAACTTCGCGCAGAAGAAGATCAGCACGGTCGGCGATATGTACAAGCTCTATGATTACAGCGATGAACAGCTCAAGGGCGGCATGCTCGTGAACATGTATTCGTCGATCATGGACTACAGCAACGGCTACACGACGGATCTCCAGGGCCTCGGCAAATATGACCATGCCGCGATCCTTTACGGTTACTCGGCCGGTACGAGCAGCCGCAGCTCTGCCAAGAGTTCCAACGGTCTCGTCGAGATCTTCACGAAGGCACCGGGCGCGGTCTCGGATTCGAACGTCGCTGACAGCTCTGACCTCGGCAAATTCGCATACGGCGTTCTCAAGCACCCGGATACGACGAAGACGAGCACGTTCGACGATCAGACAACGATCGGCCAGAACTACCTCGAACTCGTGCACTATCACGACTTCTTCCAGTCTGATGGCATGAGAACGTACGACTTCAGGAAGAATCGTGGTGTTGCCCGTATGGACAAATACCTCGAGAACAAATCGACATGGGTTCGCGTGCCGTACCTGTTCTGCACGGATGACAACCGTGGTTCGCTCCGCAGCTGCCACGTTTTCGATCACGGTGCCGACTACTTCGAGCAGATTTCCGATATCATGCGTTCGTATCACGTCAACTACTGGTTCTCGAACTTCGCGCGTGGTCGCGCGTTCTGGGATGCCTGGGGCGCATCGATGCGTTACTACAGGGGCTTCTTCATGCTGTCTGATTACCTGCAGAGCGACTATGTGAGCGACTGGCAGACACTGCGTGATATCTCTGAGGCCAATGGTGCGACGCTCAACGATGATGTCAATGATGCGGCATCTGGCGCGACGTTCAACTTCCTCGCGAATGTCATTTCCACGCCTGAATACGGTCTCTTCTGCCGTCGCTTGGATAACGGCAATCTGTACTCGCTGTCGTCGGATGACGAAGCCAGCTCGGAAGTCAGCGAGTTCACGCAGCGTTCGCGTTGCGGCCGTGATGCCGAGTACTTCTATGTCCGTCAGGGCGAAGGCCGTCACCGCTATCAGAAATATGATGTCGATGCCGGTTTCGACTATTCGCAGTATGAGCTTGAGCTCGAGCACAACTACACGTCCCTGTGGGCGATTCTCGCGCTCTTCGATAACGAAGCCAACGTCATCGTCGATTCGGGCGATATGGGCACCTACACGCTCGGTATCTACTCTCGCTTCCGTGAAGAGGCCATTCGTCTCACGGATGGCGTGATCGCTGAAGATTACTCGATCCACAGCCCGCGTCTCGTCTCTGATGACGGCAAAGGTGGCAAGGAAATGACGACATACAACGGCGACCAGATGGAAACTGGCCACCTCATGTATCCCGCACTCGTCACGAACACGTTCTACATGGATGACGGCACGAGCGTGAAATACAATCCGCTCACGGGTGAAAGCGTTTCCTACTTCAACGCGCTCGGTGCGACGGTTCCTGCGTTCGGCGTCTGCAAACGTGAATCCGATTGTATCGCGCCTGAGAATGCGGCAGAAGTTATCTGCGACACGCTGACGGAAGATCAGAAGAGCCCGCGCTGCTTCCCGCTCTATTGGGAGAAGGCTGAGGCTAAGTGCGTTGCCGGTTCGCAGGCCTATGACCTGGGCGGCGAATGGGGCTGCATCCCCTCCGACTTCCTCACAGGCAAGACGGAAGACTTCGATGGTGCATGCGAAGCTCTCGCGTCGATTCCCTGCTCGGCCAGCAACATCACGGGTGCTTGCAGCGATGGCAAGACCTGCGTCAACGGCAGCTGCGAATTCATCGCTCGCCGTGTTGAGACAGACTCCTCGCTCACGCAGAAATACTACATGACGATTTACGGCATGTTGCTGACGGGCCCGATCGAGATGGATCCGACCTTCTATGATCAGTTCAACGTGTATCGCGTTGGTTCCGGTCAGGAAAACAAGCCGGCTCCTGGCTACAAGCAGATCACGTTCTCGAACCCCTACACGGGCGAAGTCTTCGGTGCTAACGATTTCAACTGCGAGAAACTCGAAGATGGTTCCTATGCATCGACATGCTACGGCAATCTCCGCGAATATGATCGTCCGGGTTCGGCAATGCTCGTCGAAAAAGCTCAGAACCTCGCGGATCAGCTGATCCCGCTCTGGGAGGAAGTCATTGATCGTAACAATGCCATTGATGATAGCGATCCGAATTACGAGTCCTCTGAAGCCTATCAGTCGTTCATCGATGTGTACTACAAATGGTACAGGACGAAATACGATCTTGAGAGCGCGATCCGCGATCTCAACCTTGTCCGCAACGTCTATGATTACTTTGGTACGGTTTGGTGATCTTTTTTGAACGGGGCTATCGGCTATGCCGATACGCCCGTTCCCGAACGCCCGGCTATCGGCTGTTGCCGATACGCCGGGCAGGCCGCGCGATGCGCGGCTTTTTTTTTTGCCCTGTTCTAGCATGGTTCTGCGCCTGTGGATGTGGCGTTTTCCAGACCTCACCCGCCGCTTTGCGGCACCCTCTCCAGTTTGGAGAGGGCGGTGGGTTCGCTTGCGCTCACCCATGTTGATGTGCCCGATGGCCGGCATCTCCACGCTCGTAGAATCTAGTCTGAAAACTTGGCTTAGTTCTGCGGCTGTGGTTGTGGGTTTGATGTTTTTCTAGGGCGTGAGGAGCTAGGGGGTGGGCAACATTGCGGGGGCATGAGGCGTTCGTGACCTCCATTTGTTAGGCACGGCTTTAGCCGTGCTGGCGGCCTTCTCGCGTTTGGCGAGGGGGGCGTTTAAGGTGAAAAAGTCTATATTCTCGTGAGTTGTGTAAATGATTTAGATGGAGTATAGTCGAAAGTTTAACTGTGTGCATGGTGTTGTGCACGCTTTGTTCGACGGGTAAAAGATAAGAAGCAGCTTGATATGAATTCAAATCCCAAAATGAGCGCGGATGCATTGTTGGAAGACGCCCTTAGGGCGGTAAATGGCAGTACGGAGCCTGAGAACGGGGGGGGCTCGCCCAGAACGCCCGGATCACCGCTCGGTGCCGGTCTGCCCAGTCCGAAAGCCAGCCAGCCCATGGGTCTGCCGATTCCGAAGATCAATCAGGCAGCAGGCTTGCCCAGCCTGAAAGACGGCCAGCCTGTGGGATTGCCGATTCCGAAGATCAATCAGGCAGCAGGCTTGCCTAGCCCGAAAGACGGCCAGCCCGTGGGACTGCCGATTCCGAAGATTAATCAGGCAGCTGGCTTGCCCAGCCCGAAAGACGGCCAGCCTGTGGGGCTTCCCAGCCCGAAAAATAGCCAGCCCGCCGGCTTGCCCATCCCGAAAGACGGCCAGCCCGTGGGGCTTCCCAGCCCGAAAAATAGCCAGCCCGCCGGTCTGCCGATTCCGAAAGACGGCCAGGGCAGGGGATTGAGTGATCTGCCTGCGCCCAAAGCGCAGATGCAGGATAATTTTCCAAGTATCAGACCTGCAGCAGCGGCAGATTCATTGAATGCGCTCAATCAGGCTGTTGGTCAGCACATTGGGCGGCGTGGCACCGTTGCCATCGGCGCATTCAGTCTCGATGATGATCTTGAAGATGATCTCGCTTCAAGAAGGCAGCCGGGGGCGATTCAAAGGGGCATGGAGAATCCCGATATGGCCGTGCCGAAGATCCGTCTTGGAAATGAGCCGCCGGCGATACATTCGGAACATGTGCTGGCGCAAGGTTATGAGCCTGCACACGATTTTGATAATGATTCAGGACTTCCGCTGAACGATGATCCGCTCGGGCTGGCTGGGCATTATGAGGTGCAACAGCCAGCGCAGCCTCAGGGGAGTTTTGAGGATATTCTGGGGCTGTTCGATGATGAGGCAGCGGGTGGCGCGGCTGCGCCCAAACCTGCGCCGGCGGCATCTCCTGTGCCGCAACCAGCCGCCGTGCCGCCTTCGATGCCCAAGCCAGCCGCCGTGCCGCCTTC
>JAFZFY010000393.1 GCA_017555665.1 Pseudomonadota bacterium
ACATACGCCGCTACCCCCACGCATACGCTGCGATGCTTTGAGGCAATATTTTTTATCCTCATTGACATGAATTAAAAAAGTAGCTAGTGAAATCCCTACATGTTGATTGGGAATGCTGGGGCAAGTCTTTCAAAAAGCTACTGCTAATTTTTGAGTAGCGACAGTTAAACGCCGCTGCATTTCGATTTGGTGAGAACAATGCATCATTCGATTTTGGCTTGCGCATCAAGCGGATTTGGGCGGAAAGACAATGAGGGTATAAAAGTTTTTAGGCAACTGTTGTGGCTGAGGGTAACGCAGGAGGAATGAGATGGATAAGATCAAAGCAATTTTGGAAGATTATGCGGTGAAGATGATCGAGAATGAGATTCTTATGACTTTTGATGGATACAAAGGGCGAGATTATTCAAAGCATGAAGAACTTTTACTGATTCGAAAAGAGATTATCAATCATCAGGTGCTGAGGTATGAGGATGTACTATTGAATGATATTGCAAGATTTAATGAGGTGATGAGAGAGGCTTTGTATAAGCTGTTTGAAAGAGCAGATCGCCTTTATAAGCAGGTGGAAATGGTCGAAAAAGATAAGAAAATTCGAATTCGTCCAAGATGTGATCTTGACTATAAATATCCAGAACTTCATCCCGTGCAGGGTGAGGACCGTCAGGATTTGTGGTGCGCCCTAGGAGATACTGGATGGAATGTGCTATATGAGGATGGTGTGAATAATACATGTTATCGCCCAGGAATGTCTTTTGAAGAATTTGTTGGTTTGGATGTCACACCGCCTTATTGGGATGATGGGCTGGGGTTATGCAAAGATATTCCACTCATTTATCCTTTTCATAATATGTATGATCATACATGTTATGCTTTGACAGATTTCATCTTTTGTCGAAAGTTCAGGACAGAAATCGTAATTGAAATAAGTGAGTAGAATATGGCTGGATATAAATGGTACCGTACATATACCGATGAGTGGATTCGTGAAGAGATTCAACGCGGCGCGGATGTCAATACTCCTATTGAGGAGGGTATGACGTATTTGATGCACGCGCACAGCGAGGCACTTGTCAGGGAATTGCTTGCACTTGGGGCTGATCCAAATGCGGTGAATAACGAAGGGCAGACAGCTTTGTTTAATTTCACAGTGGCAGGGTACAGCAAAGATGCAGGGGCGATTAGAGCCCTGTTGGAAGCTGGCTGTGATGTCAATATTGTGGATATTCATGGTGAGATCGCGTTGAATTTTGTATCTGGTGAAGCCAGTGAGATTGCAAAAATCTTGATAGAATATGGGGCAGACGTAAATCATGTTGATGGGGATGGATTGACACCGTTGCACATGGCAAGTGGAATTGAGGAGATTAAACTGCTTGTCGAAGGGGGTGCAAACGTCAATGCTGCAACGACTGGCGATTATGACGATAATGAATTGGGAGAGTTCCCTTGTGGAACAACGCCGCTCATGTTGGTTAATGATTATGAGTGCGCAAAATATTTGATTGAACATGGCGCAGATATCAATGCCAGAACGCGTGGCGGGTATTCTGTTTTAATGTATCTATTAAAGGAATATCATCTCGGTGCAGTCATTGCTGTCATGGAAGCTGAGCCAATATTGAATGTGACGGCTGACAACGGTGATACGACATTTCATACAATATGTTCTGGATTTCTGTCGTTGCTTCCTGAACCCTCGCATTTTCGAAAACATATCGTGCGGATTGTGAAGAAAATGCTTTTGGCAGGCTGTGACCCCAATGCACGTAATCTAGATAGGGAAACGCCGCTTCACTCGGCAGGAAGTGGTTATGCCGTGCAAGCGTTGATTGAGGCAGGGGCAAACATCAATAGCCGAGATAAGCATGGAAATACACCACTCCATTTGGCTGCATCACACAATATCAAATGTGTGAAGGCATTGCTGAGGGCAGGTGCCGATCCGGATGCACTCAATCATAAAGGACAGAACCCATTGTTTTTCATTAACGAAGACAATTGTACCATGCCACTGATTCGAGCGGGATGTGATGTGAATTGTCGAGATAAAAAGGGAAGAACACCGCTTCATGATGCTGCGGCGCGTGAGTATTGGCATTTGATGCGCATTTTGCTCAGGAATGGCGCAGACCCGAATATTCAGGATAATCATGGCAAAACTCCACTTCACATCGCTGTGAGCGTAGAATGTAATTGTGTGCGGAGCGAGCCGCTTGTTCGGATGTTGCTCAAACAGGGGGCAGACCCGAATATTCGGGATCATCAAGGCAAAACACCGCTTCACATTGCTGTAGAGCAAAAGAATAAAGGTATTATTCGTCTTCTGCTTAAGCATCATGCCGATCCATGCATAAAAGACAACGATGGCATAGAGGCGTTAAGTAAGGGCAATCCCTTCTGGTCGACTAAAAAATAGAAGGACGGAATCTTGCATAGCGAGGTCAGGTTGGAGAATTTTGATTTTGTGTGAGAAATCGTTTGTAGCATTGGCCATAGCCACACTCGATTAAAAAGGAGTAAATCAATGGCACGACCGCTTCATAAGAGAGTTATACTTAGTATTCCGCTTTCCAATAACGCGGAGCGCAGTTCTTTAGAAATATTTTTTACAACTAGGGCTCCGTATAGAAGTGGCTACACGCACCATTATATTGTTGTGGCTGATAGTTTAGCTCAGCGAAAGGGGATGATTAGAAAACGCATCTTTTTACCTAACTGGGAAGATTCAGAAGTACTTATACAATATAAAGCACAAGAATTAGCTGAGCTTGGAGAATGTGCAGACTTGTTTGCCAATAAATATGGTAATGGCTCTCATGAAAATATGATATATATCAAAAATGTAATTGTTTCTTGTTTTAACGAAGCAGTGGTTGACCATCATTTAAGGGCAAACGGAAAAATGCCGAAAGATATCTGTCATGTGACTTGTGATTCTGATGGTAATGTTATTCAAATCGTAAGCAAAGATATAAATTAGGAGCATAATAAATGAATATAACCAAATTTATCAATTCACCGGATGTTCGCGAACATATTGAGAATGTGGGCTATCAATTTACTTCAACGGAAGCCGCTTGGCTTATCTGGCAGTGTAGGCTTATCACGCTTGCGGAAAGGCATGATGCTTGGCGAGATTTGATTCGAACGATGCCAGACGAAAAGATTGAAAAAAGGCATTGGACGAGAGAATGGGCGAGTCTGCATGATTATCTTGAAAAACTGATTTCGTTTGAAAACAGGCTTGTGGATGCTTTTTATGAAAATGTGCCGCAGACGTTTTACACATGTTCGATTTGGCTTCCCAAACTTCAGAACTCGGAAGAAGATAGGGACTATTATTTGAACGATCAGGATTGTCGTCGATTCATTATGGATGTTTATGGTATCGATTTTAAAAGAGAAAATGCAGATCAAATCAGAATCAAGATATGCAAGCATTGGATTGGCAAAGATGCGCCATATATGATTATTGAATATAACGCAAACTGGGAAATTATGTCTGTTTTGCAGAATGGGGTGGTCGTGGAGGATATTTGTGCTGAGTGCGATGATTTTGAAGGAATGTGGTTCGATTTTCCGACGCCGTTTAAAAAGGGAGATATTGTGATTGGTTCATGTTTAGATCGAGGGTGGGGGCGTTCTGAGGTATTTGTATTGGAAGGTGTCATTACGGATGATAAATCTTTTGTCGAGCGCAGAAAAAGTGGCTGGGATAATAGTGACATGATTGCATGGGGGGCTTTTCAGGAAGGGGATGGACGCATATATCACGAGTGCATGCCAGGATATATGGATTTAGTGTATTATCGTGGTGAATTCACTGGAAAACGGCGTATTCTTAAGGCATTGAGTAGCTTTTGGAAAGGTGAGGTCGGAATCGAGCTGTTTGTGAATGCATATCATACGATACTGATGGAAGAATATGTGAATGATATATATCCTCGATATTTTACAGATGAGGGGATGGCGCTTGTTGGGCTGAAAAACCGAAAGAATGTGTAGATACTATATTTCCGAGCGTATCCCGGTTGGATAGCGCGGAGGCGGGCGGCGTATTTGCGCAAGCAAATAGCAGCCCGCAGCTGCCGTATGCCCATGAAATGGGCATAGGCAGCTCAAAATAAATAATTATATATATTTTCCTGTAATGCTTTCGGGATGCTTGCGAATATCTGCTGGCGATCCGCAAGCAACGATGCGTCCGCCTTTTTCGCCGCCGCCGGGTCCCATGTCGATGATATAATCTGCATTTCGGATCACATCGAGGTCGTGTTCGATGACAATCACGGTCGCGCCGAGGTCGATTAAGTGACGGAAAACTGCCAAAAGTGTTGCGACATCCAAGGGATGCAGGCCGATTGTGGGCTCGTCAAATACGAAAACTGTGTCGCTTTGCCCGCGCCCCATCTCGCTTGCGAGCTTGAGACGCTGAGCTTCACCGCCTGAGAGACTGGGCGTTTCTTCGCCGAGTGTCAGGTACCCGAGACCGAGGTCATGCAGGATTTGCAATCGGTTGCGCACGATCGGAAGGTCGTGACAGAAGCGGAGGGCTTCGTCGACGCTCATGGACATCAGATCGGGCAGGGAGGCGGCTGCGCCGTCCTTTTTGTGCCGCATGATGCCAAATGCTCGGCGGCTGTACCGCGAGCCTCGGCAATCGGGGCAGGGGATATCTACATCTGGCAAGAATTGTACATCCAGGCTGATCTCGCCTGTGCCATCGCATGTCTGGCAACGCAGGCTGCCTGTGTTGTATGAAAAATCTCCAGATTTATAGCCTTGGGCTTTGGCATCTAAGGTGCGTGCATATACTTTTCGCAATTCATCATGAACATTGACGTAAGTCGCAACGGTAGAGCGCACATTGATTCCAATCGGGGAGGCGTCGATTAATTTGATATGTGCAATGCCGTTTGCTTCTATATTTTTGACGTGTGCAGGAAGCTTTTGATGAGTAATCATAGCTTCCAGAGCGGGGATGAGACTTTCGAGTATCATCGTGGTTTTTCCGGAGCCGGAGACGCCTGTGACAACAGTCATGCGACCTTTGGGAAATGCAACTTTAAGTGGTTTGACGGTGTGAATTTGGGATGTAGATAATATAATTTTTCCGAGTTCAAATGTGTGTTTAGAATCTATTGTTTTGGGAGTGGATTTTTTAGGTGTGAGGAAAGGCGCGATTAATGAATTTGAATTCTGAATGATAGATTCGATTGGGCCTTGGGCTATGATATTACCGCCGCCAGCGCCAGCTTCCGGGCCGAGTTCGATAATCCAGTCGGCATGTGCAAGCACCTGTGTGTCGTGATCGACGAGCAAGACTGAGTTTCCGTCTGCGACGAGATCATCCATGACGCCTGTGAGGCCTTCGAGATTGGCGGGATGCAGGCCGATTGAAGGCTCATCGAGGACATAGAGCACGCCGGTCGTGCGATTTCGCACGGCTCTTGCGAGCTGAGTTCTTTGGCGTTCGCCGGTCGAAAGTGTAGAGGCTGCGCGATCGAGCGTGAGATAAGAAAGACCGAGATCGACGAGCCTTTTGGCCGTATCCTGAAAGGCTTCACAGATATTTTGTGCCATCGGGCGCATTGGTTCAGGAAGTGACTGCGGGACTTGATCGACCCAGAGTATGAGGTCTTCGAGTGTCTTTTGGCAGGCTTGATCAAGGGAGATGCCGCATAGTTTTGGGGCGCGTGCGGCTTCGGAAAGGCGTGTGCCGTGACAGTGAGGACATGGCACTTGGGACAGGAAGCGTTCCACGCGCTTCATGCCTTTTTCGTCTTTGACTTTAGCGAGTGCATTTTCGACGGTATAGACGGCATTATAATAAGTGAAATCCATCTCGCCGGCGGTATTTGTTTTTTCATTATAATATAAAATGTGTTTTTTCTCGGCAGGTCCGTGAAAGACGATATCGCGTTCCTTTTTTGTGAGTTTATAGAATGGCACATCCGTGCGAACGCCCATTTCGCGGGCGATATCTTTCATGAGCGACCACATCAGCGATTGCCACGGCGCGACGGCGCCTTCGTCGATGGTGAGGGATTCATCGGGGACGAGTGTGGATTCATCGACTGTGCGCACGACACCAGTGCCTTCGCAGAATGGGCAAGCGCCTGAACTGTTAAAAGCGAGTTCTTCAGCGCCAGGGCCGTAAAAATGCGCTTCGCAAATTGGGCAGATCAGCTCGCGTTCGGCGGCGACATCAAGCGTCGGGGGAATATAATGTCCATTGGGGCAGCGATGTTCTGCGAGTCGTGAGAACATCAGTCGGAGGCTGTTGAGCAGTTCGGTTGATGTGCCGAAGGTGCTGCGGATGCCTGGTATGCCTGGCCTTTGGTGGAGCGCGAGCGCTGCTGGCACGCAGCTGACTTCATCGACGAGTGCGCGTGATGCCTGTGTCATTCTACGCCGCGTATAGGTGGAAAGCGATTCAAGGTATCGGCGAGAGCCTTCTGCGTAGAGCACGCCGAGCGCGAGCGAAGATTTGCCAGAACCTGAAACGCCGGCGATGCCGACGATCTTTCCGAGCGGGATATCTACATTTATATTTTTGAGATTATGCATGCGTGCGCCGCGTACCAAAATATGATCTGGTTTCGGGCGTTTGTTGTCTTTCAAATTCATCTCCGTTCAATATCGCCAGTTCATTCTGGCAATATGATTATAGCATAACCACGGAAGCGGAGAGCGTTTTTAAATATATAAATCCGCCTGTCCTTGGGATTGGCGGATTTATATAATCATTCAGAAAACCGCCGGACTAGAGGTCCAGCGGCGTATGAATGGGGGATTATCTGCGGTCGGGTGTGGCGACGCATGCGCCGTTGAGGCAGATATTGTTATCGGGGCATTCGCAGTTGAGTCGGCACTGGGCGCACATATTGGAGACACAGATCATGCTGTCGCCGCAGTCCGAATCTTTACGGCATTCGACATCGTCTTCGCATTCGTTCATGGCGTTGCAGATACGGCCGTCACCGCATTCGGCATCGCTCAGGCATTCGGGACGTGCGATGCAGGCGCCATCGAGGCAGATCTGGCCTTCCTCGCAGTTGCTGTCCACGGCGCAAGAACCGGGCATCAGGCAGGCACCGTCCACGCAGAGACCGCTTTCGCACTGCGAACTGAACACGCACTCGATTTCTTTAGAGGTGTCGCAGATCTCAGTCTGGCAGGGGATGCAACGGCCTTCTGTGCAAAGCATGTTATCGGCGCAGTCTTCGTTGACTTTGCATTCATACTCAGGTTTGGCTTCGCATATGCCGTGATTGCAGATATTGCCGTTGATGCAATCTGTGTCTTTATGGCATGTGAGTTCGGCAATCGCTTCACATGTGCCGTCGTTGCAAAACTGCCCCGCCTTGCAGTCGGCATCAAGGGCGCATTCCTTGACGGCTTCGCATCGGCCGCTGTTGCAGATTTTGCCGTCTGCGCAGTCCCGATCCATGAAGCATTCAGGTCTGGAAATGACCGGATCGGAATACCCCGGTGCCGGATCTGCCGGATCTGCCGGTGAAGGTTGGCAGCTTGTGCAGCTGATGGTCTCGCCGCAACTGCAGCCGTCATGCGGATGATCGCAATCGTGATGGCCGCAGCCACATCCAGGCTCTTCAATCCATTCGTCCCAATATTCATCGCACACTAACATGCCGGTCCAGTCATCATACCAGCAAGTCTCATTGTAATAACCGTGCGAGCATTCATCGCAGGTGTCCCAGAAAAAACAGCCGGTGAAGCACAATGAGGAGAGTGCAAGCAGCATGAGTAATGACAATTTTTTCATAGCAACCTCCTTGATTTGATCCTTTGCATTAAAATCGTATGATCACTTTGGGCATGGGCGTTTGGAATCCCATGCGCCTGGCGTGCAAAACAGGGGTCGTTTTATGCATGTCGTGTGCCAATTTTATAATTTTGAGCAGGCATCTCGGCAGATCTCGCGGTCATCAAAGTGAATTTTCTGCGTGCCCAGGATCTGATAATCTTCGTGACCTTTGCCTGCGACGAGTATGACATCCTTGTGCGATGCGGATGCGATCACATTCCGGATGGTCTTTTCCCTGTCGATATCGTGTGACGAGACGTTCTGGGGATCCATGCCATCGAGAATCTGCGCGATGACGGATTCGGGATCTTCAGTTCTGGGGTTGTCGCTCGTGATGAAGCAATGATCGGCATATTTAGCGGCAGCCGCGCCCATGATGGGGCGTTTGGAGGGATCTCGATCGCCGCCGGCACCGAACACGACAGATAGCTGACCGCCATCGGGCAGGCATGACCTTGCGGCGAGGAGCGCATTTTCAAGCGCTTCGGGAGTATGCGCGAAATCGACAATGACGATGGGTCCTTGGGCATAGACGCATTCCATGCGTCCGGGAATCTGCGCGATGCGTGGAAGCGCTTCGCAGAGCGCATCTAAGGAAAATCCCAAGCTATGAAGTGCGCTGATGGCTCCTGCGGCATTGGCGATATTATACTCGCCGATAAGCGGCAGACGCGTACTCACGGTGCGGTCTTGCATCGTGAGCGCAAGATTCCATGCGTTATTTTCCCATTTTTCGGTGTGAATCACGAGGTCGGCAGGGGCATGATTTGTCGAGAACGTAAGTAGCCTGCCGCCCCATTTGGATGGATCGGCTGCATGGATGTGCGCAAGCACTTCGGAATCGTCGGCATTTGCGATTGCCGTCGGGGATTTGCCAGACTTGAAGCTTTCGGCGAGATAGTGGTCGAACAGGCGCTGCTTCGCGAGTGCATAGGCTTCGCGTGTCTTGTGAAAATCGAGGTGGTCAGTGCCCAAATTGTTCCATATCGCAGCATCGAAGCGGACGCCGTCCACTCGCCCTTGAACAATCCCGTGGCTTGAGACTTCCATCGCGACGAGATCGCATCCGGCCTGCTTCATATTGTAATGAAGCCTTCTCAGCTTGAGCGTTCCGGGGGTGGTGTTGGCGGATGCTTCTTCATAGCCGGGATATCTGTGCGAGATTGTGCCGAGCACGCCGACTTTGAGCCCGAGCGCGCGCGCAAGGCTTTCGATGAGATAGGTCGTCGTCGTTTTCCCATTTGTGCCGGTGACCGCGACAATCTTCATGTCTTGTGTCGGGTTTCCGTAAAATGCCTCGGCGAGCGCGGAGAGCTTGAGGTGCGGTTCGGCGAGTGCGATGACCGGAATATCCGCCTGAAGCTCGAACTTCGGGTCTGCAATGATTGCCGCCGCGCCGGAAGCGGTCGCCTGTGCACAGAATTTCTCGGCTTGTTCCTTGCTCAAAGGGGATGCGCCTTGCCGTAGCACGAAAATATCGCCTTGCTTTACTTCGCGCGTGTCATCAACGATATTCTGTGCTTCTGGAACGATACCTTGTGCGCCGAGCGCCCTTAATCCTGCTTCAAACTGTTCTCTGTTCACGATCTGCTCCATAAAGTTGTGTGTCTGCGTCAGAAACGCTGCGATATTTTAATACATGCGCTCTGTGCGTGGAATGTTTTTATTTTGGGGCACGGATGTGGCGGCTATCTGCGATACGCCGCCGCGTTGCCCAGCTATCGCTTGCGCGATACGCTGGGCGTTCTTTTTTTGTTTTCCCCTGGGATCTGCAATGAAAACGCAACCGAAAAGGAGGGCACTGTCACCTTCGATATCCGGTTTTATGCGCTTATGCCGAAAGATGAACGCCGATTTGTCTGCACGTCTCCTCGAAAAGGAGATCAAAATTATTTAAAAACTCGCCATTCGTGGATTGGCGAGTTATGGTAAAAATTATGATGGACAAGGGCGCAAGCTCCCCCCTTGTCGGATGGTGGACTGGAGGGTGCGATGGGACAGGATAGGAAGTTAAAGCCGTTTGGTGAGATTCCGGAGAGTTTTAAGGCTTTGCGAGACAGAGGAATTTACTATACTGATAAAACAGAGTTTATTCCGTACCTGATTGAGCAAGATCGAAATATCTGTGTCGTGACCCGCCCCCGTCGTTTCGGCAAGACCTTGATGCTTCGCACGCTGCAGACGTTTTTTGAGTATCAATTGGATGATGATGGCAAGCCCGTGGATAACCGCCGCTATTTTGAAGGGCTCAAGGTCATGGATGCCGGTGAGGATGTTCTTAGGGAAATGGGGCAGTATCCGGTGATCTCGTTGTCGTTTAAGGATGTGTCGGGGGATACATACGATTATGTGGTTGCACAGCTTCGAGGTGCAGTAAGGCGAGCTTGTGGACAGCATGAAAACGTTCTCAAGAATAGTGGTGTGCTAAGTGCTGTTCAGCTTGAGACACTTCAAGGTTATCTTGACAGGACCGCGACCGAAGATGATTTGACGCAGTTCCTTGATATCATGACGGATTGGCTGTTTAAGGCAACAAAACGTCAGACTGTGATTTTGCTTGATGAATATGATGTTCCGTTACAGAAGGCTGCTATCTATGATATTCATCATCCGGGGTCTGATTTGTTTGATAAAACCGTGGGTCTTATGGGACGCTTTATATCTGCCGGCTTTAAGTCCAACAGCAATCTTGCTTATGGTATTATTGCTGGATGTATGCGCGTGGCGAAAGAATCTATATTTACCGGCATGAATAACCCGGGGGTGATCACGGTCACGAGCAGAATTCCAGATGAATTCTGGGGATTTACTGAACCAGAAGTTAAAGATATGTTATCATATTATGGTATAGAAGATAAATATGACATGATAGAAAAGTGGTATGATGGGTATGAATACAGCGGTCGCAAAGTTTTTAATCCGTGGAGTCTGCTCAATGCCATACGCGGTTTGGTGAATGGCGAAGAAGAGGAGGCCATTAAGCCCTATTGGGGGTTGACGAGTGGCAATGATATCATTGATGATATGATTGATAAAAATCCCAGACATCGCGAAGCGCTGGCAAGATTGATGAATGGTGAAACCATGGCCGTGCCTGTATATGAGAACTTATCCTATCGGGATTTGCAACAGAATGAGAATGCGATATGGAGTTTTCTGTTATATACAGGTTATCTTAAATCAATACATGTTGATAAGGATGAGCGAAATCATCTTCGAGCAGAGGTGGCTATTCCCAATTTGGAAGTGTGGACTTTGATGGATGCATCGATGCAGCACTGGTGGAAGGATATCCGCTTGCCAAAATATGATGCACGGCCACTGATGGAAGCCATGTGTTCATCTGATATAGAAAAGATGGCGCGAGAAATTAATATATTACTCGAGAGTGGCATGAGCTGTTTTGATTACAGTGAGGCATTTTATCATGGGTCGCTGTATGCTGTGATGCTGACGCTGGCAGACAGGGTGAGCTCGAATGCCGAGTATGGCTGCGGACGACCGGATCTCGTCGTGATTTGGCATGAAAAGGCGTTTGTGCTTGAATTCAAGCGCGTGACTGGGAAGGAATTGGAAACTGCCAAATCTCAGAATAAGAATTCGTCTTTGGATGCGTGGGATATTGAGGATGCCTGTATGGAAAATAAGCTGGATGAGGCTGAACGTCAGATAAAGGATTGCAGATATGTAAAAGGCGTTTTGCGTGAGTTCCCCATGGCTCGCGAAGCTGTGTGTTATGGCATCGCGTTTTGTAAAAAACGCTGTATGGTGAGGATGGTTGAGTAGCGGCGTGCGAGGAGCGCGTGCGTTTCCGGGCCGTGGTCATGCGCATGCCCAGGGCGTATGCGTTCCAATCCGTGGGCTAGCGCGCGGCGCAGCCCACGGCTAATGTCAAGCGCCCCGACGGGGCGCTGCAATAGGTGCGGAGGGTAATGCGGATTCGTAAGGGCGATATATGCCGTGGGGGCGGCGTTATGTCACGGTTTTTGCGGTGGTTATTGCATACGCCGCCGCATCGCCCGCGATCACTTGTGGGATATGCGGGCGTGGAGTGGGCAAATATTAGTGTTCCTCGTGAATCTTGGGTGGAATCAGGAAGTACGCAATCCCCGAGTTTAGCGTCGATCCGTCGCCCATGATCTTGATCTTGGCCTTCACGACCTGCGGTTCTTCTGTCGGCTTGAAGAGCTCCTGATTGTCCACAGGAATCACGTCAAAGCAGATGCTCGTGCCTGGGGCGATCTTATCAATTGATGGGAAGGTCTCATTCGAAATGCCCTGCACTTTCGTGCAGCTGCGTCCCTGAACTGCCTCATCTGTTACGTTCACTTTCAGCGACTTAATCAGCTTTGCTGCATTTTTATCCACGTCTTCGACCTCTGTCGTGATGTGAAGATTCATGTCCTTCGCGAGCTTGCGCACGATCGATACGGTCTTTTCCTTGATGTTAGCATCCTTAATTTCGGCGAGATACAGACCGGCTTTTTCGTCCTTCGTCATGCTTTGGCACGTCAAGGCACAATTATCACTAGCAGCGCAAGACCCCGCCCAGCAAGCCACCTGGCTCAATCCCTTATCACTCGATTCATCCGTGCCATAAAGACCAATATAGCGAATGTTATTCTTGCGAAGTGAATTACCTGTCTTATTGGCATCAGACATTTTCCATCCCATTTGGTCGGAATTACCCTCATCACCAGCCTGAATCAAGATTTTGATCGCATCCGGCCTGAATCCGGCACACCCCACGCGACCACTGCCGTTATAACATTTGATGGAGTCAGAATTTGTGCAATACGTTGTCCCCTCGGATACACATGCACCGACCTGCACGCTGTTCTCATCGTCGCCCAGAGCGTTAAAAACCACTGCATTCAAAGCTTTCGTCGTCTTGGCAGGATCCGCATCCAAAGACTGCCAGTTCCGGAACGTATTCAGGTTGCCCCAAACACCAAAACCCGTCCACATATCGACAAAGCAACCGACAATTTCATCCTTGCCTTCTTCATTTTTGGCGATAACCGTGTTCGGATCCACAATGCAACGCCCTGCAACACTGCAGATCGCCTTGCCATCGTTCAAGCCACGGCAATCCGAGTTGTCCGCGCATTCCTTATCCAAATCCTTGCAGCGCATCATATCCAGCATCGCCGGCAATTCCGTCTTCAGTGTCGTAATCTCCTGCTGCATCGAAGCACTCGTGTCAATCGCAAAATAGATATCGACCATCTGAACCGAGGTCGCAAGGCTCATCGACTGCTTGGCAGGCTCGGTCTTCTGTTTATACGGCACCTTGAACACGAACTTGCCTTCGCTCTGCGGATTCACTTTCGGATTCATTGGATCCGTGCCTGCGCCAACTTCGATCAGGTCGTCTGCGCCGTCACCGTCGCTATCTGCGCTGTTATAATCATAGCCTTTGCCGATTTCATATACATCCGACAGCGTATCGCCGTCGTTATCGTGATCGAGATAATCCGGAATCGTGTCTCCATCTGTGTCCAAGGGCTTATGTGGATTATTTCCAGCTTCCGTGCAGTTCGGTATTCCATTGTTATCACTGTCGCCTTCTGGCAGACAGGCAGGGTCTATTTCGGAACCACAATTTACCATGCCGTCTTCGCATTTATGAATGCATTTTCCGCCGATACAGGTCTCGGCTTCCGAACATGATATATAGCCGCTGCACGATGCGTCGGCACCGCAGAATTGTGTACTTGTATTTGGATTGATACACTCGCCATTGCAATATGCTTCAGTCTCTTTACACTGTGGGCGGCATTCGCCGCCAGCGCAGACAAGTCCTTCCACGCATTTGTTGCAGGCGGAACTGCAGCAATCTTTGGTGTCCTGCACGCATTCGCCTGTGTCGGCATTGAGGTGAAAGCTGTCGATGCATTGCAAAAGCTTGCATGTGCCATTCGTGCATGAGCCGACCTTCCAGCCTGCAACGGTGCTGGCGCAGGCTCGGCCATGCAGACCGCAGTTGTCCACATCGTCGAGCTCACAGGCATTTTCAAAGACGTGCATGCTTTCGGCACATGATTTGACCGTGCATGCCGACAGTATGCAATCGCCGGATTCCCAGCCGTTCACGGTTAGACTGCATGAGGTGCCATGCGCACCGCAGTTGTCCACATCATCGGCTTCGCAGGCATTGCTATAGGCGTGAAGACCGGATTGACATTCGCTGACATGGCATGCGCCATTTTCACAAGTGCCGTCTGACCAGCCAGAGATTTCCTGGGAACAGTCCTTATCGTGGCTGCCGCAGTGATTTGCATCATCCGGCACGCAGGTGTTCTCGAAAATATGAAGGCCTGCATTGCAAGCATCGAGTATGCATGATTTGTCGACGCATGTACCAGATTTCCAGCCTTCTACCTTATCAGCACATTTTACCCCGTGCTCGCCACAATGATCGGCGCTGTCTTTCTCACAGACGACATCATAGTGGTGTTCATCGGGTTCGCAGTTCGTGGGACGACAGCGGCCATTAAAGCATGTTTCAGTATCTTTGCATGCGACAAAGCCTTCGCAGTATTCATTTGCACCGCAGAATTGATTAGATGTCTTTGGATCGATGCAAGTCCCGCTGCAGCTCACATAGCCTTCGGTTTTACATGAAGGTTCTTTTTCGTCACATCCAAGCATGGATATGCCAGAGAGTACGGCTATGGAGAAGATGACAGGGATATATTTTCTCATCACGTGATTCCTTATTATAGTCTTGTTATTGGTTTTGGTTTGTCTGTGGAATAGTTGCTATGAGGTAAAGTCTGAGCAATGAGCCATTTGCTCATTGCCCACTCTTCTCGTGACCCAATTATCGATTAAATTGTGTCATTGGGTTTCACAATATCAAATCCAGGAACTTGCGTCTGTGGTCGCCGTGATTCCACGGGATAAAGTCTGCCCCCCGCTTGGGGATACACTCTGTGCCAGGATGGATAAATTGTACAAGCGCAATGACGTCGTCCATAGAATAGCTCCTTAAGCCCCGTGAATAGCTCCTTAGGACTCGTGTTCACAATGCTCAAATCGTTATACGATGACGATTTACAGCCGTTTGAATGCCGTAAAACGTTCGCATCATAAAAAAAAATAGTGTCAAGCTTTCTTTACCAAAAAACTCAAAAAATTTTCGCTTCGCGAAAACCTAGGA
>JAFZFY010000394.1 GCA_017555665.1 Pseudomonadota bacterium
CCACCCCCCCCTGGGGGGGCCTTCCCCCCCAACGCCCCGCCCAGCCCCGGCATGCACCGCACAAACCACATCACATTGTGCGCTCCAGAACTCGCAGCCGCATGCAAAAATGCCTGACAGCATGTGGACTGAATTCTTGCATTAAGCCGTTTGGACAATATAGAATAAGATCGGCATGATTCGCCAAGAGGAGGAACGAAGATGCGTTGGACACGACGGAATTTTCTTCAGGCAGCCGGCGGCCTCGCGGCAGTGACCGGTCTGGGCCTGCTCACACATCATATACTTGAGGGCAAAGCAAAGTTCAGCGACTGGCGCGCCCTTCCCGGCATGAAGCTCACATTGACGATCGACACGGATTCGCCGGAATCCAAAGCCGTGGATCTCGTCGCCCGATATGAGGGAAAAACGCAGACATTAGGCACGCTTCACGGCGCACGTTCCCTTGAAGTCGAGATCCCGTTTATTGCCACAACCCAAGAAAGTTACGACCTGACTGCGATCGTATATGACACGACCGGTGCCTTTGAAAGCGAGCCCGTCGAAGTGCTGTCACAGCCGTTCAGCTTTGGCTTTTAGGGGGTTCATGTGAAACGTTTTATACGCACCGCCCTGTTCGTCATCCCCTGCCTGTTTGGTTTTGCCGGTGCGGGTCATGCCCAGTATGTGCCGGCAGAATACCGCATCAAGATCGACCGTGTTGACATCAGCCAAGCCCCGGATATTCAGATCCGCGCGACGTTTCTCGACAAGGAAGCCTACCCGATACCGCCGTCAAAGCTCTCCTACATGAACGTCTATTCGGATGACGATCTCGTGAGTGCCGAGCCGAAAGTGACCACGCTCAAAGATTCGGATGTGCCGCTCGACCTGGCGCTTGTGCTGCCGATCAGTGACCGATACACGGCCAAAGAGCTCAAGGAGATGCAGTCTGGTATTGAGAACATTCTCAAGCAGATGCGCGACAACGACCGCGTGGCCGGCTATTTTGCCGATGGTCGAGGCATCAACTCAGTGCCCCTGGGCAAAGCCGATGCCGTGGCAGATCAGCTCAAGGCCGCCACGCCCAAAGGCCAGCCGTCTTTCTTGTACAGCAGCTTAGAAAAAGCCCTCGACGAGCTCATTCTGGCGGCAGATCAGCGCCGTAATGCGCGCCGCGCAATCATCCTCGTCACCGACACCTTCGATTCGTACATCTTTAAAAAAGAGGATGTTCAGAAGGAAATGATTGATATCTACCATCAGGCACGCGCCAACGATATCAGCATTTATGTCGTCATGTACAAGCCCTTTATCAAGCAGCTCGTGCCGTCTTTCGAAGGTCTGAGCCGCAAAACAGGCGGCACCTATCGGTCGACCGATCACGCCTCGAAAATCTTTGAAAATATCAACTTCGCTTGGGGCGAAGTGTACGGCGAGCTGTTCATCGAATTCACACATCCCAGGCTTCATGTGGACGAACTCGTCAAATACCGCCTGGAGACGAAGCATTCGCCCACCGGTCTCGAAGCCAAATCCGAGTTTTATAAGGAGCAGAAGATTGAAAAGCTCCAGTTCAACTGGAAACTGTTCTGGATCGTCACGGGAAGCATCATCGCGGTATTGGTGATCGCGCTGATCGTATTTCTCCTCATTCGCCGTCACAAGCGCAAGAAAGCCGAGGAAGAGGCCGCTCGCGCCGAACAGGAGCTCCAGGAAAAGATCGAGCGCGGAGAAGTCTGCCCCAAATGCCGCCGCACGATGATGCCCGACTGGAAAGAGTGCATGTTCTGCGCGCGCGAAGCGGCAGAAGAGATCACGAAACAGAAGGCCGAGAATCGGGCCAAGGCGATCGAGGAAGCCAAGAAGAAAGGGCAGAATGTCGAGAATCGCGTATGCCCGAAGTGCAGCCGTGTGATGATGCCTCAGTGGAAAGAGTGCCTGTTCTGCAAAGCCGGCATCGGGTTCGATGCCGCCCCCAAGAAAGGCGTCGCGCCGCTGGCAGACAAGAAGAAGAAGAAAGAGGAAACAGGCGAGCGAATCTGCCCGGTCTGCAAACGCGCGATGAAACCGCACTGGACGACATGCCTCTACTGCGAAGCCGATGCCGCCAATCGCCCGGCAACCGCCCCCGAAAAGAAAGAGCCCGAAGCCGCCGCACCGGCCGCCAGGGTCTGTCCGGACTGCGGGCGTCCGATGAAAGCCCACTGGGATGTCTGCCTCTACTGTGAGGCAAATAAAGCCAGAGGCTAGATAAAGAGGAGAACCGATCATGGATAAATACATCCTGTTTGCGGGACGCCGAGTTCCCATCCACATGAATTATCCGGTATTCCGTTTCGACGACGATTCCGGTCCCAGCTATTACCACCCCGAAAAGTCGCTCGACCAAAACCGATTGATGCAAATGGCGCTGCTGCGCCCGACATTGATGAATTACAGTTTTCGCGGTCGTCTTCAGCGCACAGCGGAACAACTGTTTTCGGTGCCGCGTGAAGAAGTCGATCAGCTCGGCGAGATCATCTGGCAGATCGCGCTTCATCACGACGTGACCATGAACGCGCAAGACACCTATAACGTGCTGTGCACACGTGGTCTTTCCACGCATTTCTGCGTCAATTACGACGGCGCGCTGTATCAGTACATGGATCCGTATCACGTCGCCTGGGCGACGGGCGACAACAACGGTCACAGCCTCGCCATCGACATGAACAATCCGGTGTTCCCGGAGCTTCAGGCCGATGACCCGGCAAACGGCTTGCGCGACATCTATCAGGGCAAAGTCAACGGCTCGATCAAGACGATGCTCGGTTATACGGAAGCGCAATACGAGACGATCATCGCCCTTCTCAAGGCATTCGTGACCCCGATCGAAGTCCCCAACGAAGCGCCGTGGACGCCGTTGCCGCTCGTGCGCGATAGCTGTTTCCCGCCGATCTCGGAAAATGGCGATGTCATCAACTGCCTGCTCAGAGATTCGATCAATTTCCACGGATTTCTCGGACATTATCACTGCTCCTCCAACAAATGGGATCCAGGCCCAGCGTTTGACTGGCTCCGCGTGCTCTCCGGCATCAAGGGCGAGCGCAACAGCCTCCCCATGCTGATCGGCGAACCCGACGAACGCCGCAATATGGCCGAATGTGGCGGCGCGCTTCTGGAAGAGCTTTTCAACCGGTATTACCAGTCTGTCGAGACATCTAACGGCGGGTGGTATCCCGTCGGCGCCAACCAGGCATGGCATTCCGGCATTCACCTGACAGCCGAAACCGGCACCCCAGTCATGAGCATGATGAAGGGCACGATCGTCGCGGTGCGCAACGTCCGCTCTGTCGATCTCGGCGATCCGAGCTTTGTCCTGATCCGTCATGAACGCCAGGAAGACACCGAAGACGGCGAAGTCACGGTCTATTGGTATTCGCTGTATATGCACCTCGCGCCCATGTACAAACCCGAACAATATCAGGGCATAGACTGGGTGAGCGCCCTTCTGGGCGTAGATATCGAGACACCGGATACCGTTCTGTACAACATGGTCGGCGATTCGGAGAGCTATATCCGCGGCATTCCCCACACCGTGGATGGCCGAGTCAAATCGAAGAATTACGACGAAATCCTGGAAGCATTCTTCAAGGGTGACATCATCCTGACCAATATTCAGTGCAAAGCAGGCGAGGTCATCGGGCATATCGGAAAATTCACAAACAAGCCGGAACCCTATGATGATCAGCCGAACCAGCTTCACGTTGAGTTTTTCAGCGCAGAAAACCTGTTCGCGCGCGGGTCTGCCCACAACGAGGCCTGGAACATCATTGAAGGCGATTACAGCGATTCGTCGCTTGTCCGCGTCAAGCGCCTGATCAAGCCCATCCGCGATTTCGTCCACGCCCAGACAGGGCGGACGCCGCCGCTGCTCAAGACATCCGAGATCGGCGGATTCTACAGCATGAGCGAAGAAGATCTGCTGTCACAGCGCCGCAAAGACTTCCGAAAGGCGATCTGTTATCACCGCAGCGAATGGTCTCCTCAGATGAACTGGACCAAAACAGCCGTTCAGACCGTAGGCTGGCAGTGGGAATCCGAAGCGAGTTTCGGGAAATGGCTCGTCCTGTGGCTGCCGTTCCAGTGGATGACCAAAGAAGTGGCAGACGCGCTTGAATTTCCAGATAAACACTCTTTCTTTACCTATCATCCGATCTATCTGCTCGAACAGCTCAACCGCACCTATGCCGGTGATATCACGCAGACCGCCGAGGAAGCCAGCGATGACGAGATCAAGGACAATGCATCCGAGATGGCATCGCGCATCGAAGAGCTTGTCAAACTCAACAAAAAGCTTGAGAATCACGAGACGCTGACCCCCGAAGAAGAAGCCAGACAAATGGAGCTTTACGCCCTCATGGATGACCACATGGGTGACGAGAACGGCGATATCAAGACAGAAACCAAGTATGATTACATCAATACCTCGGAATTTGACAGCTGGGAACCCGGCGAATGGCCGGTCCCCAAGACCGTAGATCTCAAAAAAGCCTTCTAGCATCACATTTCCGAAGTATTCAGAAAACCCGATCTTCCCCTCTCGCGTCTGGGAGGGGATTTCCTTTATCCATAAGGACTCAAGGCAATGGCAGACAATACCCGAATTGCGAGAATGAAACAGAAAGCGTGGTCGATGCTGGATGCAAATGCCCCTGAAGAGGCCCTGGCCGCATTCCGTGAATGTGTCGAACTGGAACCCAACAACCTGAATCACCAGATCGAGCTGGGCGTAGCGCTTTACAAGCTCAACCGCCTGGACGAAAGTCTTGCAGTCCTGGACAAGATCCTCGCGGTCGAGCCGAACATGATCCTCGCGCTGAACAACAAGGCGCGTATCCTCCTTGACCGTGGTCAGCACAAAGAAGCACTTGCCCTTTATCGCCAGATTCTCAACAAAGATCCGAAGCACATCCGCATGTGGATCAAGGCAGCCCAGCTGATGGCCTCGCTTGAAAAGTATGACAAAGCAGACGGCTGCATCCAGGAGGCGCTTGCCGTATCGCCGGATGATGCCGAGCTCTGGCGCGAACGCGCGATCATCGCGCGCAAAGCCAACAAACTTGAAGATGCGGTCAAATACATCGACCAGTCGCTTTCGTGCAAAGCGACAGAATTCGACTCGCTCAAGGAAAAAGCGAATGTCCTCGCGGCGCTCAAGCGTTTCAAGGAAGCGATCGATGCCTACAAGGCGGCATTACGCCAGAACAAAGACGACACAGATGCCAAGGTCTCTCTGGGCTATGCCTATCTGGCGGAAAACAACACCAAGGATGCCCTGGATGCGTTTGAAGCCGTGATGAAAGTCGAGAAGAATAATGCGCGCGTCTGGGATGGACGCGGCATCGCGTTCATGATGCAGGGCGATCAGGCACGCGGCTGCGTGAACCGCGGCACCGCAGCCATGATCGAAAAGAAGTATGACGAGGCCATGAAGTTTTTTGATCAGGCCATCGAGATCAAGGCCGATTATCCCGAAGCGTGGTCGAACAAAGGCACGCTGCTCGAAAAGCTCGAACGTTACGAAGAAGCCGCAGATGCGTACAGCCACACGCTCAAACTCGACCGAAATGCCGTCGTGTGCATGCACAATCTGGGCATGCTCTATATCCGTCATCTGAACCGCCGTTATGAAGGTCTTTGCTGGCTCAAAACGACGCTGAAATACGACCCGCAGCGATGGTTCAAGCTGCCCTCGGATCTGCGCGGCGAAGTCGACCAAGCCTCCTATATGGACTGAACCGATGCGCACAGGACTAGAAACACTTCTGAGCGACGGCAACCGTCTCGAACGTCTCCGGCACCAGCGTGTCGGTCTTTTAGCCCATGCCGCAAGCGTCACGCAATCAGGTGAGCATATCGTGTTCGCCCTTCGCCGCGAAGGGATTGACCCGATGCGCATCTTTGCCCCAGAACACGGACTATGGGGCGCAGCGCAAGACATGGAAGGCGTCGATCACGGCTATGATGCGATCGTGGGACGCGATATCGTCAGTCTTTACGGCCATTCACGCGACTCCCTGATGCCCGAGGACAGCCGCCTGGACGATCTCGATGTCGTGATCATCGACGTGCAGGACATCGGGGCACGCTATTACACGTTTGCCTATACGGCACTATTTTTGGCGCAGGCAGCGCTGATGCGCGGTCTGGACGTGATCGTGATCGACCGCCCGAACCCGATTGACGGCATGACGATCGAAGGCAATCTGATCGATCCGGCATTCCACTCCTTTGTGGGCATGCGTTCGGGCATGACCCGGCATGGCATGACGATCGGCGAGATGATCACGATGTGGTGCACGACAGAGAAAACGCCGAATTTAGAGCACTTGCACATCAGCCCGATGACCGATTACGACCGCCGCCAGTATTTTGATGAGACGGGATGTTACTGGGCGATGCCATCGCCCAACATGCCCAATATCGAAGCGGCGATCATCTATCCGGGCATGTGCCTGATCGAGGGCACGACGCTTTCGGAAGGACGCGGCACGACACGGCCATTTGAAGTCTTCGGCGCACCGTGGGTCAGACCAAACGAGGTGCTTGACGCGCTGAAAATGATATCCCTTCCGGGCGTTTCTTTCAGACCGCTCGACTTCAAGCCGATGTTTCAAAAGCATGCACATGCGGTCTGTCACGGTTTGGAGATGCATGTCACCGACCGCCAGAGCTTCCGTCCGGTATTGACGGGGATCGCGATCGTCAGCGTGATGTCTGCGCTTCACGAAGAATTCGCCTGGCGCACAGAGACATACGAGTTCGAAAGCGACCGTCTTGCCATCGATCTCCTGTTTGGGAATGACCGCATCCGCAAAGCAATCGAACATCAGGAAAATCCGTATCGCATCGTCGAGCAATTTGAAGCCGAAACAGAATCCTGGCGAGCACAGAGGGCAGCATTTTTGAGCTATAAATAGCTGCCGATTTTCCTGTAGACAATATGTAGTGACCTCACGTTGCATCTCTCGTGGATTTACCTGTAGACTGCATCGTGTGAAATAACCCGCGGTAACAGGGTTTACCGCACTGCAAGGAGGTCACTGAAATGGAAGCTAGCACAAATCGTAGTGA
>JAFZFY010000395.1 GCA_017555665.1 Pseudomonadota bacterium
ACGTGTCGTGACACGTCTCTACTTCTTCGCATCCTCGCGATATCGCACGTACCAGTTATAGACATTCCGCACGTACTGCTGCGTCTTTTCAAACGGGATGCCGCCGGCTTTCGCGACGTTGCCCGGCCCCGCATGATAACCCGACAAAATCAGGTTGATATCGCCGTCGTAGCGATCCGACAAACGGCGCAGATACTTGGTGCCGCCGAGGATATTTTCGCGCGGATCAAAGGGATCCGACACGCGCATGTGATCGGCCGTGCCCGGCATGAGCTGCATGAGCCCCATCGCGCCGACGCTGCTCACCGCACGCGGATTGAAATTGCTTTCGATTTTGATCACGGCCTTGATGAACTCGACTGGGATATTGTACAGCCGCGAAGCCTCTTCAATGAACGCATCATAAGCCGTCTCGCGCAGATTTGATGCGGCTTTGACACCGCTTACGAGCTTCGGCTTCGCCTCACCGCCCGATCTGGGCGCGGGCGCTTTCGCGACTTTTGCAGGCTTTGCGGCCGGCTTCGAATCACGGATCACTTCCAAAAGCTTCAGCCCCTTGCGCGGTTCCGTCGTCAGAATCACCTCGCCATCGTCCGTCTGATAGCGATAGATGTCACCGAAAGCCTCCGAAGGAAGGATCAAAATTGCAAACAGAATTCCCGGAACAAGTCTTCTCATATCGCGATCGCCCCAAAATAGTCCGCAACGATGCTACACATTTTTGTCATGCATGTCATTTCTATTCGCCATGTACAGGGTAATTTTCGGGGCGCCCTATGCCGCAAGCGGCATACGGCCGCCGTTCACGTCCTATGCCGCAAGCGGCATACGGCCGTGACTTATCTCTGGACACGGCTTCCGGACGGGCCTGGCGGCGTCTCTGGCCAGTCGTGCTTCGGATATCTGCCGCGAAGCTGCTTGCGCACATCCGCGTATGTATTCTTCCAAAAGCTTTCCAGATCCTGCGTGACCTGCGCCGCACGGCCGCTTGGCGCGCACAGATGCATCATGACCATGACCTTGCCGCCGCCGACACGCGGCAGATGATACGCCCCGAACGCCTTCTGAATCTTGACGCGGATGACCGGCGGCGATTCCGTGTAATCGACGGCTGTCTCATAGCCGTTTTCAAGCGATATTTTTTCGGGCGCGAGCTGGCGGAGCTGCGCCTGCTGAACATAATCCAGAGCAGACATCGCATACGGCACGAGATCGACGGCATGAAGCGCCTCAAAGTTAGCCGCACGCGCACAGAGCTTCGGGAGAAGCGCACAGCCCCAAGCCTGATCAAACACGGGGAAACCGCTTTCTGGCGATACAGCGCTGGCAAAACGCAGGCGCGCCTCGAACTGCAGCCACGCTTCCGAGGAAAAATTCAGCACCTTCAGCGGCGCACGAAGCGCCGCATCAAGCAACGTCTTGCACCGAAGCGGCTGATACGCCTCGTCATAAAGGAACGTCTCACGAAGCGTGAAGATATCGAAATGCACTGAATTCGCAATCACGACGCGATCCTTGTCTGCCTCATAACGCGCCGTGACCTCTTCGCGCCACGGAATCCAGGCAGGCTCGACAGCAAACGCCTTGACGACAGTACTCGACGCGCGTTCCACGCCTCGCACAAGGTCGAGATCCGCACAAATAAAGAACTTCGCATCCTTGAGCGAATGCGCTTCGCGCACGCACACGCCCCGATTGCCCGACATCAGCGCAGGAATCGGCAAAAGATCACGACGGGGATCATTCTCCGGGAGCCGGATCTTTTCCTTCTGCGGCCTCGGCTGCGCCAGACGATCCGGATATGCCAGAAGCATGGCGCGCGCAAGCCGGGCCTTAGGCGATCCATCCCCGGCATCCGGACGATCCGCGTCACACAGTTCGCGCGCATTTTCCAAAATATCGGCGCTGATGCGCCGAATATACGAGAACTCAGGCTGACGCACCGATTTCTTCAGCACCAGGAAATCCTCGTACAGATCCGGTCCGGGAAATCGATCGCGCATGGCGCGACGATACGGGGCTTCCGACAGATAAGCGGCGAGCAGCGATGCCTCGCGGAGACAGCCGTTCTCGGCTGCCGCAATCAGCCAGCGCGCCAAGCGCGGTTCAAGCGGCAGATGCACCATCTTGCTTCCGAGTTCGGTCAGAACGCCCGATTGAAGCGCCCCAAGACGCTCCAGCAAATCGCGTGCATCCTCGAACCTGCCCGAAGCCGGCGAGGACATCAGCGCAAGCGCCTCAGGTTTTTCAAGCCCCCACGCGATGATCTGCAGATATGCCTGGCTCAGATCAAGCCGCTCGATCTCCGGCACCGCCTGCGCCTCAAGCTGGTTGTGCGCAAATTCCGTCCACAGGCGATAGCATACGCCAGGGCCGAGACGCGCCGCACGCCCTGCACGCTGATCCGCAGATGCACGGCTGATCCGCTCTGTTTCAAGGCGCGAAAGCCCAGATACCGAGTCGAAAAACTTCCGCTTCGCAAGCCCGGAATCGACGACCGCTGACACGCCTGGAACCGTCAGAGAGCTTTCCGCGATATTCGTCGAAAAGATCAGCCTGCGGCGCGCGCCGGAATGCACCAGAATCCCCCGCTGCGCCTCAATGCTCAGAGACGCGTGGCATGGCACATAGTCGTATGCCTCTCCCCAGCGCGCCTGCGCAAGCGATATTGCCGATTGGATATCCGCTACACCGGGCAAAAACACGAGCACGTCTCCGGGCGTGCGCGACAGCGCATCGGCACAACACTCGATCAGCGCAGCCCCGTAATCCGAAAAACGCATGCCGTAACCAGATGCCGCATAGCGGATGGATAACGGGTATAGCGGCGCATCCACGTCGATCACGGCGCAGTCACCGAGATACGACGCGACCGCCTCCGCGCCGAGCGTCGCGCTCATCACAAAGATGCGAAGGTCATCCCGCACCTCACGCTGAAGATACCGCACCATCGCAAACGAAAGGTCATTGTCGATCGCGCGCTCATGAAACTCATCAAATACGACAGCCGACACGCCCTCAAGAAACGGATCCGCACACAGATATTGCAGCAGCATGCCCGTCGTCACAAAGCACAGCCGCGTGTCCGGAGAACACTTCTTTTCGAGCCTGACATGATACCCCACCGAACCGCCGAGCTTTTCACCGCGCTCCTCGGCGATACGCGCCGCCGCGCCAATGCACGCAAGCCGCCGAGGCTCCACACAAAGCACACGGCCAGGCACATGTCCCGCAAGCGCGGGCGGTATCCGCGTCGTCTTGCCTGAACCGGGGGTCGCCGTCACCACGACATTCTTTTGGACGCTTTGAAGGATCTGAGAAAGATATCTGTCAATCGGCAGGGGCTGCAACGTCATATCTATTTCCGGACTTAATAAACAAAAGATCCCCATTTCAAATCCAATGAAATGAGGATCTCTAAATATATAATATCAAAAATAATTTATATTTATTTCTGCCTGAACAGATCGACGAGTTCGATCGAGGCATCCGTCTTATCATCGCGATATTTCACGATGATCGGCGCATAGGCAGAAAGCCCCATTGACTTTGCAAAGTCGGTATCGATGGCCCGAGAGCCCGGAATGACAACTGCATTTTCGGGAACATGAAGCACGCCATCCACCGGCCGAATGACCTCCTGATGAACCAGGTCAAAGAGCGGCGTGGACTTTGTGAGTATCGTTCCAGCGGCGATCACGGCGCCCTTGTGCACATGCGCCCCCTCATAAATGCCGCAGTTCCCGCCGATAAAGGCATTATCCTCGATGATGACAGGCATCGCACCTACGGGTTCAAGCACGCCGCCGAGCTGTGAGGCCGCAGAGATGTGGCAGCGCTTCCCGACCTGAGCACACGACCCCACAAGCGCATGCGAATCGATCATCGTGCCCTCATCGATATAGGCACCGATATTGACATAGGCCGGCGGCATGACGGTCACGCCTGAGCGCAGACAGGCACCGCGCCGCACCGCAGTGCCCCCAGGAACGATCCGCACCGCACGTTCCACGAGATTCCGCATATCCGGCCATAGATTATGCTTGTCACAAAACTTCAAACCGGGGTCTTCCGATTCCACGAGATGACCGAGCTTGAATCCCAACAGGATGAGCTTTTTGACACGGATATCGCACTGGTACACGCCTGAGGCATCCGGCGCTGCCGCGCGAACCTCGCCCGTCTCCAGCATATCCAGAAACTGCGCAAAAGCCTCGTTCGCACGGCTGAGCAGACGAAAACCGCTCTGTTCGCTTGCCGCAAGATCGTGTTCTATCGTCTCAATGAGATGGTCGAGCATTGGGGAATTCCTTTAAATAAGGCTGTGTTCTACGCGTGTGGATAGGGCGTTCTGAACCGATCCCGGCGCGTTCGCGCCGCCCTCCGCACGACGGGGAGGGCTTGGGCCTGCTGACGCTCACCCGCTTCTATCCACGCAGGCAGAACATCGCTTAAAATAAAAAAGCCCCGGCATAGCCGGGGCAAAAGATCAATCGTCTTCAGACGTATAAACCGCACCAGCACTTGCCCTGTGGTTGACCGGGGCATAAGCGCGATAGTCGATCTCGGCAAAGATGTTGTCTTTCCATTCGAGTTCCGCGATCCAGTTCATTTCAAGGCGGTTCTCCATAATCTGGAAATAGATGCCGTTAAAGCGCGAGATATGGTCGCGCGTGCGCTTTTCAGCATAATCGACCGAGGTGTTCGTCGTGATGATGAATGCCCAGTCGGAAGCCTGAGCGAGCACGAGCTCGCGAGCCGCCTGGTTGAGCGCGCGCCTCAGATCGCCCTCAGCATTCGGGAATTTGCGCGTCAGCTCGACCATGCGTTCTTCTGCGCAGTGGAGATGCGGATAGATCCAGTCGTTGCCGTCATTGAGCCAGACTTCAAAGAAGCCGTTTGCACCCCAGCTCGAAAGACACGGCATGACTTCCTGATGGACGGTCTCGATCTGCAGATATTCGCTAGGCGTGATCATGACGATCTCATCCTGATCGCATGCCGTCTTGCGCATCAGCATCTCGAGGAACGTCGGGCCTTCATACCACCAGTGCCCATAAAGCTCGGCATCATACGGAGCCGTGATATGCGGTGTTGTGCCAAGAACTTCTTTGAGATAACGGCACTGCGCCTGACGATTGAACAGGAAGTTGCCGGCGTGTTCCGCGGCTGTTTCTGCGGCCCATGTGGGCACATAGGGCTCCTTGCGGTCAAGCGGAAGCTTGCCCGTGATACGGTGATATTTGAGCCCCGTGTTGCGACGCACGCCGTCTTCATGAAGATAAGGCCTGACCTGCGCATAAGGCAGATCAAACCCGCAGTCGCGATAAAATTCACGATAATTCGGATGGCCGGGATAGCCAATCTCGGCACTCCACACCTGACGCGAGCTTTCGAGATCGCGTGCAAATGCCGCGACACCGCTGGGGGTCACGACCGGGCGGAACGTGCCATAACGGGCAGGCGGATTCGACTGCGTAAGGCCGTGCGACTCAAGGATAAAGAACGTGATACCGTTTTCGGCAAGAAGCGCATCGATCCCAGGCACAAAAGCGCACTCCGGCAGCCAAATACCGCGCGGAGCACGGCCAAAATGCTTCTTGTAGTTTGCAACCGCGATCGAGATCTGAGCGCGACGCGCCTCATCTGTCGCCATCAAAGGCAGGAAGCCGTGCGTACATCCGCACGTGATGATCTCGAGGGAACCCTGATCCTGGAAGCCCTTGAACACCGGAAGAATCTGACGGTGCCATTCCTCATTGAACAAACGCTTTGTCTCTGCCAGCTCGTCAGCAGCCGATGCCGCCGCATCATGAAACGGCGTGCCACGCTTCTCGATGCGCTGCTGTTCGGCAAGCTCTGAAATCTTGTCAAGATGACGGGCATAACGCTCCTGAAGCAACGGATCCGCAAGCATCTCGCAAAGCGGCGGCGTCAGGCTCATCGTGAGACGAAAACGGATCTGATCGTCTGTCAGGCGGCGCATCATCCGAAGCAACGGAATATAGGTCTCCGTCATGGCCTCAAAAAGCCAGTCCTCTTCTAGAAAATCCGGATACTCAGGGTGGCGGATAAACGGCAGATGCGCATGCAGGACGATGCTGAGATAGCCTTGTAAACTCATATTGGTCATCCTTATTTTTACGACGCGGCAGTCGTATTCTGAGGTTTGATGAATTATTTACGGATTAAGCGGTCGGAACTGCCAATAAGCGTATCCGAAGATCCAGGAAGCGAACCAAAACGGGACGACAAAGATCCCGCAGGCACACTGACAGCACCGTTCTGCGTCTCGATCGAACGGTCATAACCGCCGCCAGTCATCGCAGGCGCCGTCACGCTCTGATAGACCTCCGCAAATGCGGGAGCCCTGCCGGGAGCCGGGGCTTCATAAATGACCTCATGTTTCTGGAAATCCACCCAGCGTTCATCGTATGCTGGACGCGGCTGCGCAATCCCCAGCTGCTGCGCGATACGAATGCGCGATTCCAGCTTCACTTCTGATCCGCCCTGCGCATTCACGATCGACAGCGTCACGCGTGCCACACGGGCCGTCGGCACACGGAAATAACCGCGACCATTCCGACGCGCAGGCGTCGTAAACGACTGCAACTCGTTGCCCGCATGGTCATACGCCGTCAAAAGCCAGCCATTGTCACTCTCAAATGTCGCATTCCAGTACACAAACAGCGTTCCCGGATCGCGAACCAGCGCATAAAGACATGTGCCCGGCACATATTCCGGAAGAATCGCGCCATGATCGATAAAGATCGAATCCGGCTCAACGGGAACCGGCTCGACCGCTTCTTTTGCTGCCGCCGCTTTCTTTACGGCAGCCGCTTCTTCATCTTCTGCATCTGCGGATGACGCAGTTTTTTCAATCGCTTCTGCTTCGTCCTCGGCCTCTTTCGAAGCCTTCACGGACACTGCTTCCTTCTCTATCTTCGCATCCGACTTCCCTGATACCTTATCAAGCTTCACGGATACCTCGGATGCCCCCGATTTCACGGATGATGAAACACTCACACTCGACACGGAACTCGATGTCGACACGGAACTCGATGTCGACACGGAACTCGATGTCGACACGGAACTCGATGTCGACACGGAACTCGATGTCGACACGGACTTCACGGATGTCTTGACCGTCTTCGCATCTGAGGACTGATTCGAAACTTCCGCTTTAAGTATCGCTTCCACGAGCTCTTCTTTCTTGAGCGAATTCGTACGCTTTACGCCAAGACTTTCCGCTTTCGCGCGGAGCGCCTTGATCGACATTTCTCGCAATTTTGACCTGTCCACGATATGTCTCCTCTGAGGATTCCTTTCTATGCCACTGCCACTCCTTTGGTACTCGCGCAAATGCGCGAACAATGTTCGCGTTCTATCACATACCGCTTTCCCAAAAAAGCATTCACAGACAATTATTTATCCCTGCGATCCATGAATCATACGCATGGATTACATGTAGGTGTAATTACCACACGCAACAAAAAACGTAAATATAAATCATATACCACGCGGTAAATAAATAGGCGGTGCCCGTTTCACGGACACCGCCTGGAACACAACGGCCTGTCAAATTTCAGGGCGATCAGTTGACCTTAAAGAAGCATTCCTTGGCGCACTGGCTATCCATTGTGCCATTCTTGTCACCGTCATCGCACTGCTCAAAGGCATCCTGACGGACACCGTCGCCACAGTAGCTGTCCCGTCTGCACTCAGCGGTACAAGCGCCATAACCGCCCTTGTTCGCCTCGCCGTCATCACATTCCTCGCCATTCAAGCTGTCCACGACCCCATCGCCGCACTTCGGCGGAACATACGAACATCCGAGGCCGCAGCCGTTATAAGAGCCGTCATTTTTGCCGTCATCGCAGACTTCGCCAAGCGACGGCGTAACGATACCGTCACCGCAGTACGGTTCTTTGCACTGATGCGTGCACTTATCGTCATCAGAGGTATTGCCGTCATCGCATTCTTCGCCAATCGAGGTATCCACATAGCCGTCACCGCATCCGGAGATACGGCATGTATCGAGGCAGACCTGGCCTTCGCTCACGCCGAGCGTTCCATCACACTGCTCATGCGGATCAAGCGATCCGTTGCCGCATGTGGTGATCCGGCAATTCACGCACCAGTCGCCATTCGTCTCATCAGGCTCGCACCCCTCACCGGCTTCCAGAAGCCCGTTACCGCAGAAAGATTTTTTACGGCACTGGATGCATCCGTATTTCTTATTCAGCGCGACATCCGTCGGGTCACCCAAATAATCGCATTCTTCATCACCGGCAATCACGCCGTCACCGCAGACCGTGTTGCACGTACTCGTGCCCATCGCCACAAAGCCCGCAAGCGAAAGCCGGAATGACGAACCGCCTGTACAGCGCTCCGCATGGAACATATTGAGTGAATAGATGCCCCCGGGGAACATGTCGAACTTATCAGCCGCCGTCTTTGTATCGAGCGTGATCGAACGGTTCCAAGCGGGATGAATCCCGCCGACATCGACACCAAGCCTGCCGTTAAAGAACACCCAAACGTCATCGTCACCGTTAAAGATCAGCGTCTCGCCACCGTTATATTTGAAATACGTCTGGAATTCAGACGTAAACTCCCCGTTGCTCGACCCGTTAGAATTCGACGCGCCGTAACCGCCCGAATTGATCGGATAGAATGACGAGTTGCTGTAGCAATACGTGCCGGGTTTCTTGATCGAAGCCTCACAAGCCGCCTCAGTCAGCGTGATCGTGCTGTCAATACGGCGATTGATGCCCGGAACATCCTTGTACCACCACTTGAACACTTCAGGACAGGTATAGAGCCACATGCACTTGGAGCCATCCGTGCCGTCGTATGCGCCCTCAGATTTTTTACTCGTCACGGCACTGTTGATGGCCGTGCTCGTGTTCAGAGACGGCTTGCCATCCTTATCGAGAACCTGCATCACGGCATCCAGGCAGTGCGCGTCAGGACAATACGAATAGAAATCGGGGGACGGCCTGCCCACCACGAGGTAATTGCCGCTGTTCGCCCCAGAGACATGCCGATACTGGTTGCTGCCAGGCTTACAAGTCGACGGCAGGCTGTCATACAAAGCCTGAGACACATAGCCGTCACCACTGCCCGAACCCTTGATATAGCGAATAAAGTCGCGATACACGATCGGAAGCGTGATCTGGCCAGGCGTTGTCGCGACCTTGACTTCGCAGCTGTACCCGGCTTCACGCTTGCACAGGCTCGAACAGCCATCTCCCGAGATCAGGTTGCCGTCATCGCATTCCTCGCCAGCCTCGGCGAGCACGAGGCCGTCACCGCATGTCGGCTTGCAAACGCCATTCACGCAGTCGAAGATCGGCTCGACGGTACATACCGGGCTGCAGCCGTCCCCAGCCTTGCCCTTCTTATCCGGATCCGCACCGTCATCGCATTCTTCCCCGACATCAAGAATACCGTCACCGCATGAACCTTTGACGCAATTTTTTCCATCCGTATCGCAGTGGCAGCTGTTCTGAATCTGGCAATCCACACAACATGCCGAATTTTCTTCACATGTCTCGATGCCTTCGAGCACACCATCGCCGCACACGGTCTTGACACACAACTGACCGGGTTCACTGCACTTCCAGCCCTTCTGGATCTGGCAGTTCACACATCCCCCAGACGACTGCGCCAATCCTTCGTCACAAGTCTCGCCGCCATCCAGGAAGCCATCGCCGCAGCTGCCTTTCACGCACGGCTTGCCAGCATCCGGGCAGTGATAGCCATCCTCGATCTGGCAGCGAGCGGAACAGCCGTCACCGCTCACCGGCACGCCTTTGACCGAATCAAGGCCATCGTCGCATTCTTCGCCACTCGCGACAATGCCGTCACCGCAGGAACGAGACACGCAGACTTTGCCGACTTCAGGACAGAGATATCCCGGCTCGATCGCGCATTTGTCGTTACAGCCATCCCCATTGGTCAAATTCCCGTCATCACAGGCTTCACACGGCTCCTGCAGCGGGTCAGCACATGCCCCGCCCGTCTTCGTATTCTGAATCACGCCGTCACCGCAAATCCGCTTCACCGCGCCGTCGCCCCAGATATATCCTTTCTCAAGCAGGCACGCAGCCGAACAGCCATCCCCCGACACACGGTTGCCGTCGTCGCACTCATCCCCTTCATCTATCTTGCCATTCCCGCACAGGATCGGCGCACACACGCTTCGTCCATCCACGACCTGGCAGACATAATTGGGTTCCAGCTGACAGGACGCATTACACCCGTCACCGTCCTCGAGATTGCCGTCATCACAGACTTCATCATGCGTCTTATGCCCGTCACCGCAATAATTCACGCGAAGGCAGTCGGCCGTGCACCCGTTATACTTATCACTCGTATCCGCACCGTCATCACACTCTTCGCCATATTCCAGGTCAACGGCATCGAGCTTGCCGTCACCGCAGAAATGCGCCGGATGGCATGCAGTCGAGCATTCGCCGCCCAAATAGCTGTATTCGACATTCTTCTTGCCCGCATCGCACGCTTCGCCTTCATCGATCTGCCCGTTCCCGCATCCCTGCGAGATGCAGTCGTATCCCTCCTTCGGACAGACAAATCCCGGCTCGACCTGGGTGCAATCTGCCGAGCAGCCGTCTTCACCGGCCGTGTTGCTGTCATCGCAAGCCTCGCCGGCCTCGATCACGCCATTACCACATTCAGCCTCCGGTCCCGGTTCCGGTCCCGGCCCGGGCTCGTCTGATTCCGAACACGCACCGCCACCAGACGGACAAAAATAGCCCGTCTCAACGAGCATGCAATCCGACGAACAGCCATCGCCGCCAACCGTGTTGCCGTCATCACAGACCTCACCGCTGTCCACCTTTGAATTGCCGCACACGCCGTCTTCCGGCTCCTCATGGAGCTTGCACGCGCCGCCGGCAGCCGGGCAATCGTACCCCTCCTCGACCTTGCGACAATCCGCGCTGCACCCGTCGTCGTCTTCATGATTGCCGTCATCACAAGCCTCGCCCGAATCGACCCGGCCGTTACCGCAAGTCATACTCGACGGCGTCTGTATCGTCCCATCCTCACAGGACACAGCCAGCAGACCGCAAAGCGTCGCCAGCAATAATAATCTCTTTGACATGACACACCTCGAAAGAAAGTGAACGAATCTGCCACTGTCACTCTAGCATATCCGGCAGCTATTTTTTACAGCCCTGAAAAAAAATAACGGCTCGATCTCTTTTTTTATGACGCACGCTATGGTGCCGCCTTTAAAAGCCGGCACCATACGCGCTGCGGCGCGCGTCTATGCCGCCTTGCGACATACGCCGCGCGTCTTTCGGGCACGGCCTACAGCACACAAAAAAACAGACCGTATGCGCAGCATAGGTCTGTTGCAAAAGGGCGTATCTGCCAAAGGCAGATAGCCCGTATCACACAAAAAACAGACCGTATGCGTAGCATAGGTCTGTTACAAAAGGGCGTATCTGCCAAAGGCAGATAGCCCGTATCACACAAAATCAATCCTCGTCTTCTTCGTCATTCAGATCTTCAAAATCGTCAAACTCGTCATCGAGGTCGAAGATCTCCTCGCCGAGATCTTTGAGCAGATCCTTTGCAAGCTGGCGGATTTCCGCGTTTTTGTTCTCCTTGTATATCTTCTGAAGCGAAGCCACCGATTCGGGATCCGACTGCTCCGTCATATAACGGCGCAGCAGACGAAGGCTCATAATCCGTGTCATCAGCCCGAACTGACCTTTTGAGACAGGATTCACGACGAGATCGATCAGGATCGGACGAAGCGGCATATTGTCGAAGATATAGCCGGTCTTGAGCAGCAGCGCGAGCGTCTCGTAAATGCAAGCGACGGAACGATCACGTTCCAGACCGCCCAGCACGCGCTTGAATGTCTCTTCAGACGGCTTAAGACGAAGCAGGCGATGGATATATATCGCGCGTTTGCGCGGCATTTCGTAATACGCATCAATAATACCGTTCACCTTATCCTGATGCTTCGCCAGCTCCTCAAAGATCAGATCTCTCACGTCATCCGAGACGCAGCAGGCGAGTGCGTTTGAAACGGCATCCATCGCCACGAGCAGGTCATTCTCGACGGTCAGGTATGCGTCGAGCGCGGCGAGTGCGAGGGGCACAGAAGGCGTCTTGATCCAGATACGGGCACGTTCGCGCACATCCGCATCAGCCGAACCACGGCGGCGGATCAGGTGAAGCGCATTGATACGCGCATTCTCGGAGGCATCATTCAGAAGCTGCATCAGCATCTCGTGATCGCAGGTTTCGGAAAATGCATCCAATTCGGCATCATCCAGGATTTTCAGGTAGACATCGCGGCATTCGGTTGCAGGCGTCGCAAACTTTGGCGACCCCGTTTCGGGCGGCTGCCATTCGGGGGGCTCGTCACGTTCCGGAGCCTTGTAAAGATTCACGGCGGTCAGGATCTCAAGACGGCGCGAATCATCCTTATGCCCGATCAGGATATTGACGACGCGCTCGCGCACATAATCGCGTGTCCGGACGCTTTCGAGACGTTCCAAAAGCGCATCTGTATATCGCTGCGGCGACTGCGCGATCACGTCACGAACCGCGAAATAGATCGTGTCTCGCACGTCCTCAAGCCCCATCATGACCGGCGCAACCGCGTCGTTGCCATAGGCGCGGAACACATCGTTGATCTCGCTGCGAAGCATCTCAGACGCGTTCGACAGGCACTCCAGCACAGGCGGCACGACCAGATCGACAAACGGCGTGAACCGCGACAGCATGCGCATGATCGCGATATCGACGATCTCATTTCGATCCTTGAGCATGATCAGGATCACGGTCAGGTCGTTCATATTCACGCCCTGACGGCTTGCGAAGCTGCGGATCACGGACGCGCGGATATACGGCGACGGATCGAGCAGCACACGGCTGAACAGCGCATCGGGAAGCAGGGCACAGATCCGTGTCAACGCATTCATCTGCGACGGCATATCCTGATCCTGCTGGACGATCATGCCGCGAATACAGCCGAGATATTTCTCTGCAAACACCAGGTACCCGGATGACAACGGCCCGGATTTCCCTGCCGCTTCGAGCATATCCGCGATATCCGCAAAAGACACGATCCCTCTGCGCATCTTCGAGATCACGTTGCGGCACACGATTTCCTGAAGCTCGGCATCCTCCACCGTAAGGAGATCCAGCTCTGCAGGATAAAATTCATCCCGCAGATTCAGGATGCAGACGACATTCAGAACAAGCGGCATCTCGTGGCTTCGAAGCAGCGAATCCACATCAAAGTCGTGTGCGCCAAAGAGCTGCGCCTCGCGATACAGATCCGATCCGGCAAGTCTGCCGCCACGAAGACGCGTAAGCACGTGCTCGTCATTATACGCTTCATCCAGGTTCACACGCCCTGTCGTGTGAAGCGCGCTATCCTGCCCATCCGATAACGGATCAGAGGGCACATCCTCAGATGAAGCCTCCGCGCTTTCAGCCTCAGACACCGCATCAAGGTTGCCGGTCACGACCTCCTGTGCCGCCGCATCTGACACGACTGTGCTGTTTTCCGAAGATTCTGCCCCCTCTGCAGCCTCCTGCGCCGATACCTCTTCAGCCACTTCTTCCGATGCCACGCGCTCCGACTGCTCCTCCTGAACCTCTGTCGCTTCCGTTGTCACAGATGTGACCTCACTGTTTGTCTTTTTCTTTGCCATGCGTCCGGATTCCTTCTTGGAAGACTGAACGTGTACCTGTATAAAACGCTGATGCACGCGCGTGCATCGCATACAGGACTCTCAAGCCCGTTACTATTTATCAATGATAATACACAAGAGGTATTTCATGCAAGCAAGTCCTTCCAACTCCGTTACAAACCGCGAATTCATTAAAACCACGCCCGAATACTTGACCCGCGCCGGGGTTCATCCCGGCAGGCTGGACGGCACATTCGGCGTCCTTCTCCTTCACGGCTTCACCTCGGCACTCGATGCGGTCAGCGGCCTCATCCCCACGCTCGAAGCCATGAAACTCCCTTACGCCATGCCCACGCTCAGAGGCCACAACGCCACGCCGGACGCGCTGATCGGCGTGCGCGCCCAAGACTGGTATGACGACGCTTACAAAGCCCTCGAAGAGCTATGCCAAAAAGTCGATCACGTCATCGTCATCGGACTCTCTATGGGCGGCCTCGTCGCGCTCAACCTCTGCATCCAGAAGCATCCGTGTTCCGACAAAATCGCCGCATGCATCACCTGGGCACCCGCCCTCGGATTCGTCAACCCGCTCGCATGGCTCGCAAAGCCCCTCTCGCTCTTCTTCAAAAACTGGAAGGGACAGGACAGCTTCCACGATCCCGAATGCCGAAAAAATAACCACAATTACAAGACTTTCCCCACCAAGGCTTTCTGCGAGCTCTACGATTATGCCGCCGAGACGAACAAACATCTCGGCGAGATGCTCAAACCGCTCTGCATCATACACTAGCTCAAAGACCAGGTCGTCCCGGTACAGAACTCGCGCATCCTCTTTGATAAAGCGTCTTCAAACTATCGGGAAATGCACGAGCTCACCCAATCAGGACACGAACTCGGTCAGGACATGGAAGCCGATACGGTCTTCAAGCTCACGGCTGAATTCATCCAGAGCCTTATGCCCCAAAACGCGCAGGCCTAACGCGCCAAACTGTTCGCGGGCGCTGATGGCGCCCGCAGTCAGTATGTCAATGCATGCAAATCCAGGCTCGTCACGCTACCGCGCCCCTCTATCCCACGACAGCCACAATGCAAATCATCGTAATAAAGAAGATGATATTGCCCACGAACTTTTTGACATAACCGGATGTCGTGATTTTTTTGTGCCGCCAGTTCACCATCGTCGCACAATGCACAGCAATCTGGCAAAGCAACAGCGCGAATGCAATGCCACTATGACCACGTCCAGCGTCCAACACACATAAGCCTACCAATAATGCGATCATAGACATCGCACCGCACAAGATCGCCAGAACCGTGTCTGCCACAGTTCTCGCAACTTTTGGGACTTGATCTTTCAAATCGGGCGTCACCTGAATGCTGCCGTCTTCCGATATCAGCGGCTTATTCAGATGCTTACGGTATTTGTTCACATCCTCAAGGACTTTCGGATCCTTGCGCAGCCGATACATGCGCTCAGAGATCGACAAGCGCACCTCATAGTCACTGTCAGGCGTCGCATCGAGCGAGACTTTCAGTTTTTCGAGTTCCTTGTCTTCCTCAAGCCCTTTGGCAGTCATCTCTGCCAGAACGGAAAAGCTCTCATCCGATTTCGCAGCCACCCGGTATTTGTACACAAATTCCTGCGCATCCGAATACCGACGCTCTCGAATCGCCACCTTGATCGCCGCAAGGATCGCATCACGGTCATCTCGATACTCTTCAAGCGTCAGATCGCGCTCAAGCGCTTTCGTCTCCTTGACCATCTCCTGGTCAGTATCTGGCTCTGCACCATATCCAGCATAGCCCTGTCCGCTCTCAGACCGTCTACCGGATAATCTACGCTCCATAAACACTACCCCTCCACAAAATATTGCACTGCCATTGTGCGTTGCGCACACTACGACATTTATGCTTGTTTTGCACACAAAATGCTATGTCTGCCACAACGATCGTTACAGGTCAGCCCACAGACGTGTCTAAAGCATGGAGGGCATTGCGGACAGGCAGTAGGCAGTAGATGGTAGGCAGTCGTTAGCCGCACAGGAACTTTTGCCCTTAGGGGATATAAATATTCGACTGCTTA
>JAFZFY010000036.1 GCA_017555665.1 Pseudomonadota bacterium
CCCAATAGCCGGCCAAAAGCCGCGCCGTATCAGCCGTCAGGCTGATAGGCCGGCCCCAACTGCGGCTGATGGCACAAGGCGCATGGGGGCTTTAATCGGCGTATCGGGGCTATCGGGCGTAGCCTTGGTGCCGGAGGGGCTTGATGTGTCGGGCGTATCGGCGGGGCTTGATGTGTCGGGCGCGGCCTTAGGCTCAGGCGTAGCCAGCGTGTCAGGCGTGGCCTGCATATCGGGCGTATCGGCGGGGCCCGATGTGTCGGGCGTGACCTTGGGTTCGGGCGTATCGGAGGGGCTCGATGCGTCGGGCGTGGCCGGATGTTCGGGACGGATGCGGTGCCACAGCCATTGGATGGGGCGTGTGATCAGGTCGCGGTGCACTGCCACGAGCGACAGGATGAAATATATAAACGAAAGCCGGATGAGCTTATATATTTCTTGCGGACAGTCGGCGAACATCATGTTTTTATAAGTGATCTTGCGCATCGCGGAGGCAGCTGGACGGATACCTAGATAATCTGAGACCGTCGCAGCCCAGTCGGGCATGGCATAGATGGGCCATACATAGCCGCTGAGCGTAAATACAAACAACGATAACCCGAGAATATATTGAAAACTCGCGTAGCGGTCTTTGCAGAAAGAGGCGATCAAGATCGAAAGCGGCATCTGGCAGACCACGAGGAAGAGCGCGAGCTTCATCATTTCGAGGGGGTTGTCGCAGGGCCAGCCAAAGAAAGGCGTGATGATGCCATAGACGACAAATGTGCCGAATATAATAAACATCAGGTAGAATAAATATCGCCAGAAATAGTCGATATAATATAATTTTCGTTTTTTGAAATCCTCGTCATGTTCGCGGCGATAGCCGACGCCGAAACCGAGCACGAGAAGCCCCATTTGATGGAACACGATGAGGAACAATATCGGGCTGATATAGGAGGCATAGGCAAGCGTCGGCGCAAAGAGCATTTGTCGCTCGTATTGGATGGGATCGATGGTTTCAATAGCGCGTTCGCCGGTGATGCCGTTAGGATTTGCCAGGCGTTCGACGGCAATCTGCACATTCTTGTCGAGGACGGTCTGTGTGATGCCGGTCAGGGCTGCCGCATAAATCATCATGTTTGTGGCATACACATATACTTTGAGCTCGCCTTGCTCAAAATGCTTGATGCGGCTTGAAAAATCATCGGGGAAGAAGATGAAAGCGTCGGCTTCGCGGCTCATCACGGCTTCGATGCCGTCATCAACGCTGTTGACGCGGCGGACGATATCGACGCCTTGTGTCGCATCGATGGAGAGCATCAGGTCACGGGATAGCGCGGAGTTGTCCTGATCGAGAACGACCGCTTTGCGCTCGACGACGGTCTGGTTGGAATAGGTCAGGGAGATCAGGCCGGGATAGATAAAGGGCACGCCGATGGCGATCACGAGCGGAAGGATATATTTGAGGCTCGATTTGGCCTCATCCTTCATTTCGCGCCAGAAACATAAATGCGAGAGGATGTTTTTGAAGATCTGTTTCATGGCTTGTCCTCCACGGGGGCTTCCAGGACCGGGCTGGCGTGCAGCTTTTTCCAGCACCATTTGCTGAAATATTTGAAGTCACGGAGGCGCATGAGCACAAAAATAGCGATCGTGAACAGGACAGCCTGCTTGAGGAACATCTGATAGAACGCTGCCAGATCGCCCCAGTTGGCATCGTGATACAGGAAGACCTGCACGGACTGGAGGAATGGCGTGAGCGGTATCCATGTCGTGAATTCCTGCAAATACCAAGGCATCATCTCGATGGGCCAGGTCAGGCCGGAGAACATGACGCTGAGCATGCACGTGAGGTACGAAAGCGACATGGCGATCGGCTTGGGTGTCGCAAGATTGATGATCGCGAACATCGCCTGGGTGAGCAGGATATAGGCGAGCAGGGCGGTCAGCGCCATGAGCGGCATCGACTGAAGGACGATATCGACGCGCGGAAGGCCGTATTGATAGATCCACATGCCGCCGAGCAGCGAGAACAGAAAGACCGCCGCAAGACGTCCAAAGTAGAAGAAGCGCTTGCGAATGACATGTGACTGGATGGGAGCAGGAAGCGGTTCCTGATAGCAGGCGCACGTCATGAGGCAGATGAAGATGTTGAGGCAGAAGAAGATCAGGACTGGCAACAGGTATTCGCTATAAAGCGTCAGCGCATTGAAGGGGCGATCGACATCAAGGTTGATCGGCTGCAGCGCGCCCATGAGCTCCTGTTTGGGGAGGCCTTTTTTGTTGACCGCGATCATGCTGACACCAACGGATGTCGATTTGACGACGGTCTGAATGGCCTTGTCTGCGGTTTTGGCGAGAATCATGTTCGTGCCGTCGATATAGGCGAAGACATGCCCGCCGCTTTGCGTTTTGAGGGCTTGCGAAAGGCCGTTTGGGATATAGACGACGGCTGCGGCATCGCCGTTATTCAGGGCATCCTGGGCTTCTTCAAGCGTGTCGAGCGTGCCGAGCACCTTGAGGTCTGGACCGGCATCGAGATAGAGCCGTATCGTGCGGCTGACCGTGCTGTTGTCATGATCGACGACATAGACGGGCACATCCGAGACGACACCGACCCCATAGACGCTCATGACGGTGATGACGGTAAGAATCAGCGTGGCGATCATGACCAGGAATTTGGGCCGCCTGAACAGGATCGTCAAGAAATCTAAAAAACCTTTGAGAAGATACATCGCGCATTACCATCGTGCTGTCATCCCGGGACGAAGGCCGTCGACCGGTGATTCCGGACGGAGTTTGACCTCAAAGCTCTTCAGATCGAACCTGTCGCGGTCTGACGTGGCACGCCATGTCGCGAAGTCTGCCATGGCGGAGATATTGGAGACGATCATGGGGATCTTTCGGTCGAGAGCGGGAATCTCGATCATGACTTTGCTGCCGATGCGCAGGTCTTTGAGCCTGTCTTCTCGCACGGCAAAACTCGCCCACATATCATCGGTCTTGACGATCGTGATGATCGGGTACCCCGTGTTTGTGAGTTCGCCTTCGTGCACGACGATTTTGGAGACTTCGCCGTCGACGGGCGCGACCTGGATGCGCTCTCGCTTGTAGATCTCGATCTCGGCGGCAGCGCTTTCGCCACGGTTGACGAGCGCTTCGAGGGCGCTGAGTTCCTCGTCTCGTGCGCCTTTGTTGATCGCGTCGAGCTTGGCTTCTGCCATAGCGAGCTGGTTGACAGAGGCCTGGTATTTGAACTCGACTTCTTCAAATTTGGCGAGGGGGAGGGCTTTTTCGTCGAGCAGCTTCTGCATTCTGTCGAGCATTTTCCTGGTGACTTCGACTTGTGCGCGAGCGGTCTCCACTTGGTTTGCAGCGGCCTTTTTTTCCTGCGGGCGTGCGCCTTTGCGCGCGAGTGCGAGCTGGGCTTTGGCGGCATCAATGGCCGAGTTGGCTTGCAGCAGCTTGGCATCGAGTTCCGCGAGGTTGAGCTCGCAGAGCTCGTCGCCAGCCTTGACACGCTGGCCTTCGACGACATTGATCTTTGAAATGCGGCCGGGCACCTTGCTGGCGATATCGATCTCGGTCGCATTAATCAGCCCCGTGATTTGCAACGAATCGGAGCCCCGGTTGGTCGTCGTGAGTTTGGTGTAAACGTCGTCTCTGCTTTCGCAGGCCTGGACGAGCGGCATCAAGGCGACCATTGCGATAACGATATATTTGCGAATATTCATGACTGATAATTCCTAATGGTCTGGCTGTGTTTTGCGCATGTAAAGATGCCGTGTTCAAGCCGCATGTGCGGCTTGAACGGTGCCGTGTCGGATGGCGTGCCGGCTTGCGCGTGCCGGCACGTCATGCGACGGGCGCAGGGGGATGTGTTCTGGAATCGAAGCATTCAAACGGCCTGGCTGGTTGCCCCGCCCTCCTTGTTTGCTGCGGATCGGGGGGAGATGGATGCGTGGAACGGTTTGAATGCGTGGCGTATCAGACGGATCTGACGAGCAGGCGTTCGATGCTTTCGAGCAATATGCCCTGTGTATTCATGGACATATTGAGCCGTCTGAGCGCCGGGCTCTGGGTGCCGGAGATTTCGGCCGTATCCGTTTCGGGATCGCACCGGAAATACATGGCACTTGTCAGCAGATAGCCGTGACAGAGTGCCTCGACAGCTTCAAACAGGGCACCGCAGGATTCGGGAAAGGACTTCAAAAAGCGAGCGGATACGATCTGCCGGACTTGCTCAAATATCGAGGATGCCGTTTCGAGAATGCGCGGGCCGTGTATCGTCGGATCCATGCGTTCCCATGCCCACAGGCGGATAAATTCGCTTTGGTCTTCCAAGAGATTGAACAGGATGCTGTACAGCGTGCGCACATCTTCTGCCGTCCTGAGCTGCGGCAAGGACTGCTTGAATACGTCCATCGCTTCGCGTGAGACATCGCTGAGCGTGATCATGTACAGGCCTTCTTTAGTATGGCAGAACTCATAGATCATGCGTTTGTTGACTTTTGCGTTGAGTGCGACCGTGTCTATTCGAGTGCCGTAATAGCCGTGTTTTGAGAACTCTTCACGCGAAACCCGGAGGATCTGTCTGTCAAAACGCCCTTCTGTTGCCATATTTGCTCCATCTGCCGTTTTCTGCGGTGTATCTGGTGATCATTGATCAGGATTTGATGTGAATTCGTCTCGCCACGTCCAGCGCGTGCGCCCTCGAAGCGCAGATGCGCGAGACGCGCATCGTCGCACTGGAGGTGCCGCCTGGGGAGGGGATGCCCTAAATGAAAGCCTCAGCGCCGATGGCTGGATCTTCGCCGAGGCTGAGTTTGAGACCAGCGAGGGCGATGAGGATATCAATGCGAGCCTTGACATCATCGGCGCGTGCAGCGGCATGGCGTGTCTGAGCGGTCAGAACATCCGTGTTGACCGATTCGCCTTGTGCAAACTGCGCGGTCACGGTTCGCAGGTTTTCTTCAGCGAGTTCGAGCGCCTGCTGAGTCAGCTCCACGCGTTCGAGCGCGGTCGAGAGCGCGAGATATTTCTGCCCGACTTCGAGCTGTATCAGCTCGCGTGCTTCGGCGGCTTTGCCCTCGAGTTCAGCCGCTTCGAGCGAGGCTTTGCGCGCTTCATAGTAATGCCCCAGGCCGTCAAAGACGGTCCAGTTCATCATGAGGCCGACGAGTCCCTGATTGGAGGGGTTGAGCACGTCGATGCCGTAGCCGTATTGATAGCTGCCGACCAGCGCGATCTGCGGCACGTAATCGAGCAGCGCCATCTTTTCCTTGCGCTGCGCGACTTCCTTGCCGAGTTCGATGCGTTCGAGTTCCGGACGCGCTTCGAGCGCCTTGTCCTGATACGATTCGAGCGATTCGAGTGGCACCTGGTAGGCGTTCTGGGGCATATCGAGTGCGCGTACTTCCACGCCGCGCCCCAACGACAGGACTTGCGCGAGCTTCATGCCGGCAAGACGTGCGCCGTTTTTGGCCTCGACGACATTCTGGCGCGCCTTGAACAGCTCGACTTTGGCGGACAGCACATCGGTATGAGGCAGAATGCCTGCCGCCTCGTATTTCTGCGCCATTTCGACGTGTTTCGATATCGTGTCGAGCGCTTCCTGGGCTACTTCGTACATCAGCTGGGCATAGACCAGCTTCAGATAGACCTCCGTGACTTCGTAGCTGATCGCGAGCGATTTGGCATGGCGTTCGACCGACACGTTGTCGATCCCGATCTGGGCGAGCTTGGATGCCTGATATACCTTGAAAAGCGGTGTCAGCGGCATCTTGAGCGTCGCGCCGATCGTGAATGTAAAATTATCCTTGAGCTTGATCGTCTCGGGGACGGAATCTTCGACAGCGGGCAGCATCGTCTCGACAATCGGCATGAACATCTGCATCATCGCCTGTTGCTGCGTGTCGAGGTTTTGCATCGATGCCGACAGGTTCTGCTTGATCTCGTCCTTGTTCATCACGTCGATCTTCGACTCGTCTGTCCAGAGCATCATGGTGGAATCGATCGAGAGAATCGGCCACCAATGGGATTCCACTTGCTTATATTGCGCTTTCGCGCTCTCTTCACGGGCATCGAACTGATCCCAAGCGCGTGCGTTTTTCTGCGCCATCTCGATGGCCTCAGAGAGCGTCATCTCGCGTGTTGTCTGGGCCTGCGCCTCCGGTTTGCCGATCATGCAGAGCGCGAGGATCAGGAGCAGCGTCAGCGCGATTAACGCAAGTAACTTGTTATGTCGCATATCCTTCTTTCCCAAACTGACCGGCGTGCCATGAGCTGCCGGCGTACATGTGTTGCTTTTGCAAAACATTTGAGACTGTAACGCTGAAATATCATTTTCATGTCACAGCAAAACAATTTGTTCGCAACGGGTAATATGTCAAGCGGCTCTTGTATCTGGACCGCTCGCTATGCGCCTTGGCTGGCGCATACGCTCGCGGCGCTCGCCTATGACGCGTCGCGCCATACGTCTCGCTGATTTTGGGGCGAACGCGTTGGATTGCTTTTATATTCCGCAAATGCTATCATCTCAGTGCTTTTTTTTGGTCGCTCACGTTTTGAGGCTTCTCATGAAAAGAAATGTATTGATCTGCCTTGCGGCTCTGGTAATGTTGTTCGTGATCTCGTCTTGCAGAGAAGAGGATTACTGCTTTAGGGAAGGACTCGTCATGCCCAAAAGCGAGAGCGCGACCGCGCAATGTACGAGCTGCAACGTGAATTACGGCGGCTTCGATTGCACGATGGATTGCAAAGGACAGATCTTTTGTAATGCGCAGTTAAAGAATGACGCACCTGATGTCTTTGCCGAGTGTACAGCAAATCCGTCAGATTCCTCGCAGGTCATTTGCCCGAGACGCGTCAACGGGCAGGTGATCGTACAGACATGCCCCGGTCAGGATTGGGGCTACGAGATGTGCTATTACGGCTACTGGCGTGATATCTACTACTCGATCGTTCCGACGTATGAGTGGTGGAAGACGTGTGATCGCGGCTGCGGCCGCGAGGATATCAGGAAAGCCAACGGGACCTGGTGCGATGATGAATGCCCCGATTATCACGACTATGACGAGCAATATCGCTCGCATGAGTCTTCGAGCGGCAGTCATGACTTTTGGGATGACGATGACTGATCGCGCGTTATGCGACTGATAAAAAAAGCCGTTCATTTGAACGGCTTTTTTATGCGGTCTTGCGCGCCGGCAATCGTGTTTAAGGCGCGCAGAAGGCGATCAGTTGACGAGTGTGCACTCGGTGATGTCGATCGTGTCCGTATTGTTGTTGGTATCGCATTCGACGGTCGTGCGGCCGCCTTTGCCGTCGTCGTTGACGACCATCGTGAGCCTGCCGGTCACGAGGTCTTCCATCTCACATTTGACGTAACGGCAGCCGTCTGAACCTGCCGGGACATTGGAATCCGTATAGGACGTGCAGATGATATTGCCCTCGGCAGGATCGCCCTTGTAGAAGGTCGCAGGCAGCTTGGAGCCGACATCTTTTCTGCCTCGGTTGCACAGGTAGCCCTGGATGATGTATTTGCCCTGCGAGTCCTTGCCGCAGACGTTATCTTTGATGAATCGTCCCGTGATATCAGGCGCAAAACCGGCTTCGAGATTGCCGTTGCTGTTTTGCCTGAAGTTGTTCATCTTGGGATCGGTGAAGTTCTGTTTCCATGCGCTGGTCTTCGGGATTGAGCCGTCATCGTTGATGTGCGTGACAGCATAGGCGTGCTGTGTCCACAGCGTGCGCGCCGATGCCCAGCGGTCGAGGCGGTCACGAAGGATGCGGAAGCCCGGATGCTTGACATTCGGCGTGTGCTTGGCACGGCAGACCTTGCCGTCCTCTGCTTTTTGGGGCGCAAGCGGATCGGTGCACTTGTACTCGTTCATGACCTGACCTTGGGCATCGCGCTGCCAGTTGCACTCGCTGTCGGCGTTGCACCGGCAGTAGCCCTCGACGCACTTGTTGGAATAGCAGTCTTCGTCATCGATGCATTTGACACCGTGATGCATGTTGTCGACTTCGGGGCAGGGAAGCGAGTTGGCGACGCTGTCGGAACCAATGATGATTTCCGCGCTCATGTCCTGATCCGGGTCGAGAATGACCGGGTTTTCAAAGGCCGTGTTGGATGTTCTGGCACTTGAGAACACGACTTCGCCGGTCAGACCGTCGTAGATTCGCGTGAAGCATTCGTCGCCGTAGATCACTTCGGTCTTGCCGTCACTGTCGAAGTCAAAGATCGAGGAGCCCGTGTAGCCAGAGGAGTTATCCTGCGATTTGCTTGACCAGAGCACATGGCTTTCGTCATTTTCACATTTGGCTTTCTGTGCGCCGCAGCCGGGATCGACGACATAATAGCTATCTTTGCCAGCGACGCCGATCTCAGGCAGGCCGTCGCCATCGAAATCACCGATATTCGGCGTGCCCAGGGTCACGGTGAGTTTCGATTCGAGAATCATTGTGCCCGGGAAAGCATAAACTCTGAGGTAATCCTTGCCTGTGGCGACGATCTCGGCTTTGCCGTCGAGTTTTGTGAAGTCGAAGGAACCGTCATTTTTGGGGGTGCCGAAGTCGGCATAACCAAACGAGTAGCCGAACTTGTAGGAGTCTGGGATCAATTCCCAGGTGTTGTCTTCGCTGTTCCAGTGCCACAATTGGGTCGAAACGAGCTCGATTTTTCCGTCAGGATCGAGATCGATATCGGCGAGCACGGGAAAGCGTCCCAACGAATTCGGGTCTGTGGCGGCACTGGCCTGTGTGGATGCCGTGTTGATACATTTGCCTGTCTTGCCGTCATAGACCGCCCAGTCGACAATGACTTCAGGCACGCCGTCATTGTTGATATCGTGGATACTCGGACCACCCCACATCGCATCGACATCGCAGCCGGAAGTGTTCCAGAAAGGCTTGGGGTCGTATCGCTTGTTTTGCTCGTCCCAATGGTAAGCGACGGCGCCTTTGTTGTTGAGCGGCGCGACGATCTCGATCAGGCCGTCATTGTCGATGTCAGCAAGTGCCGGGTTGGCGCTGTTGAAGATATCAGGGTTCTCGATGGTCTGCAGGAGCTCGCACGTTTCGCCGTTGAAGATGCGAAGCGCGGTCGTCACTTTGTTCTTAACAGTGCTGAACGAGATGGCGACGAGCTCGACGGCTGTGCCGGAATCGAAAGGCAGATCTGCCGCCATGATCGTCGACATGATCTGGTTGGCATCCGGCAGGTCTGCGCCGGAGCCGTTCCACTCGCATTGCACAGAAGCCTCGAAGATGCCGGGCTTGAGGTTGAAGCGGCACTGATTGTTGTATTCGCCGCCGGGGCCTTCGCCGTAGGCGAAGCAAACTTCAGGCGTGTCACAGGCCGGCAGGGTGCAGCAATAGCTGTCGGCTGCGCAGTCGCTGTTATACTTGCAGGTGCCGTATGTCTGGAGGCACACGCCGTCCTGACAGGCCAGCGCTTTGTCGCAGGCATTGATCTCATCGCAGGCTTCGCCCAGTTTTGCAGGCGGTTTGCAAGTGCCGTCGATGCAGTTGCCGGTCTCGCAGATCTCGGTGTCGCCGCAGGTATCGCCGATCGAAACATAGTCCGCACATTTCTGGGCTGGGCCGCAGATCAGCGGGATCGGGCACGACAGTTCGAGATCGCCGGCACACGAATCCCCTTTGGTGAGCGGTTTGCGGCACGTGCCGACGATACAGCTCAGGTCGGACGCGCACACGTCAGACTTCGTGCATGCGCTGCCCTCGGTCAGGTGCGGCGTGCATACGTCATTGGCGCAGTAAGCGCCTTCTTCACACGGCACACTCTCGACGCACGGCTTGCCCGTCGGGATGGCGTTGACGCACTTCTCGCCATCGCAAAACTCGCCAAAAGGACAGCCTTTGGTCACGCAGGACGTGTCTTCGGGCGCTTGCGTGCAGATGCCGTCTGTGCACACCAGATCTTTGGCACACGGCACGTCTTCGAGACACGGTTTCCCTGAGGCTACGGGATCTACGCATTCGTGTTCATGGCAGTATCGGCCTGCGCCGCAGCCGAGTGTCGCGCAGTCTTCGGGGACTTCCGGGCCGGGATCGACGATCGGGTCTTGTGTTGAGGGATCTTCGGGATCATCGCATGCCGAAAAACAAAACGATATGGCCAATATACTGATGATGTTGAGATATTTTTTTGTCATTGGAACCTCCAAAAATAGACGCAGTATTATATAGCAAATCCTCCCAGCCGTATTCCAATTTTGAATGAAATTTGATCATAACAACGTAAGCCTTTGAAAATAATGCGTTTTTTGCGTCATGACAGGCCCGTGTGCAGGGGCGTGACAGGGCACATCTATACCGTGACGCGCATGTCATACCCGTGACGATAATGTCGTGATATCGAGCGCACTGAAGCGACGCGCAGATGCGCAGATGCCTGAAAATGCTTGATCTAAAAAAGATCTGCGGTCTGGCATGTATGTATCAATATCGCCGTGATGCGCATGAATTTCGCGCTAAAGGAACTGCGATATGGAACGCATGGAACTTCAATTACTGATCATCGTGATCCTGATTTTCGGCATCGGCTGGATCATTCCGAGCTTTGCAGGCTGATACCTGGCGATTGGCTTTGCAGGCTGATGCGTATGCCGCCTCCTCACCTTTGAGGCGTGCGCGCAATCAGTCTTTCCGGGGGACATCACGGCATTCCAGGTAATTGCGCAGAATGCTCTGCAGGTGCTGTCTGGCATAATAGAGGCGGCTCATCACGGTGCCGATCTGGATATCGAGCACGGTGGCGATTTCTTCATAAGAGAGGCCTTCTACTTCGCGGAGCGTAATGATCGTGCGCTGTTTTTCGGGGAGTTCGTCCATAGCCTGTTCGAGCTGATGGCGAAGCTCTGAGCGTTCGCAAGCGCGTTCGGGATTGATGCCGAGGCTGGGCGGCAACACGTCTTCCGGGCTCGAAAAATTCTTCTGATAGTCGTTGTCGAACTCGACTTCGCGGGCGGTCTTTTTACGGCGATATTTGTCGATCGAGAGGTTGTACGTGATGCGGTAAGCCCAGGTGAAAAAGCGCGTGCCGGGCTGGTATTTGTCGATGTTTTTGTAAATGCGGACAAAGACTTCCTGGGCAATCTCGTAGGCATCCTGGCGGTTATGCACGATGCCATAGACGATACTGATGACGCGGTCCTTGTAGCGCCAGTAGAGCTGCTCGAAAGCAGCTCTGTCTCCTGCCTGAATTTTCAGGACCAGCTGTTCGTCTGTGAGATTTTCCATAGATGGTGCATGTCAGGCGGATCAGCCCACGGGGATCGAAACTTTCTTGGAAGTGCCGCCAAACGGACGGTATTTGATCGTCGAGAAGGCGGAGACGATGCATGTATTAAGCTCGCCAGAAACGTTCGTGACGCTGATATTTCGGACCGCGCCGGACTGCTGGATCGTGAAGTTGACCGTGGCGCTCGGCTGTCTGCCGCCGGCGTATTTGGCATAGCAGTCCTGAATTTTCTTGAGGATGCGCGGGCTCATGCACTGTTCCTCGATCTCCCAGTCCATGAGGGGTTCGAGTTCCTTGCCGTCTTCGTCGAGCGCGAACACGAGGGTATCCATTTCATCGCCGGGCGCGGCGACGCCGGCGGCCTTACGCTTGGCAGCGTATTTCTTGCGGTGTTCTTCTTCCCAGGCTTTGAGTGCGGCTTCGCGTTCGGCTTCCGTGGCCTTCGGGTCAAAGAGCGCTTTCGACTTGGAATCATCGACATTGAGGGCGACTTCTTCGGTCTTGGGCACTTCAAATTTCTTTTCAAAGACGTTGAAGCTCTGGTTCATGTCGAGCGGCTGGGGATCCGGCATGAGCGCGAGGATGATGATGGGGACAGCAAAGATCGCGACGATGCCCAGGGCGATGGCGAGGAAAGCGCCCACGCCGCTGGCGGTCTTCACGGCGGCGGCTTTGCGCTCGGCGCGCTGGCGGATCTCGCGGTTCTGGTTTCGGATCGGGATATACGCCTCGACCTTTTCTTTGAATTCCGGGATCGAGATGAGGTTCTGGCGTTTCTTTGTCGAGGAGTTGAAGATGCTCGTCGATTCCTCGATCTCGTCGTCATAGAATTTTTTGAGGAGCCCTTCGGCATCGAACGGGCCGTAATCCATGCCGTCTTTCTGGTAGATCCACACGTCTGTGCGCGTGACACGAGGCGAGGGGCGCGAAACGGTATTGAACAGATCCGGGCGGCGCAGGGCGATGCTCGGGCTGTCCTGCGATGCGGGTGCGCTCAGCGCGCGGAGATCGTTCACGCCGACAACGATCGACGAAAGATCCACGTCACTCGGCGCATCGACGGCGTTTTTAAGCGTGTCCTTGAACTCCTGGATGCTCTGGAAACGATCCTCGATCTCGGGCTTGGCAGCCTGGAAAAGCGCCTCTTTGACGGTCGTGGAAACGCCGGCGAGCTGCGCGATAAAGGCTTCGGGGGAGCCCTGGAACTGGATCAGCGGCGTGCTGCTGACGAGTTCGGCGAACAGCATGGCCATCGAGAAGATATCGGATGCGGGGCAAGCCACGTTGCGCGCGCCCTGCACTTCCGGCGCGACAAACACGTTGCCAAAGTAGTCGTTGCGGCTGTTGTCGTCGAGATACTTTTCGGCAAGTATCGGGAAGATGATGTTGGACAGACGGACGCGGCCTTCGTTCGTGACATAGATCGTTTCGGGCGAGATGCACCCGAACACATGGCCAGCCTGATGCGCCACTTCGATGCCCAGGCACAGATGCGCCAGGAAGCTGTAAGCCGCCTTGAGGCCCAGGATCTGCCCGCGCTCACGGCGCGCGGCGAGATGCGAGAACAGCGGCTCGCCGTCGATAAACTCCGTCAGGATATAGCCCGTCGTCCCGTCCAGGAGGAATTCTTTGAGCGACGACATGCTCTTGTGCGAGATCGGCATCAGCGCTTCGACGAGCCCTTTGAGCTCCTCCGCGATCTCGGGCGTGCATTCCCAGTTGAGCTGCGTGACGAGATATTTGCCGCCAGAATCCTTGTCGCTCATCAGATACGACATGCCGAGATCGTTCTCGTTGATGACACTCATGACTTCAAGGCGGTCGCAGACGACATCGCCTGTAAATAATTTCGTCAGTTCGCTCATGGTCGTCTCACTTTATATGGGCAGATGGATCGCCCAGCGTCCTTCTTCCTTGTGAAGGGTTACAGTCTTAAATGTCTCGTCGTGCAGGATGATATGCATGACCGCGGTCTCGCCATTTGAGGAGACCGTCTCAATTTTCTTGTACTCGCGTGTGGTCGCGAGCACATGACCCGGCCGGAGCATTTCATGGCCCTTGCGAGGCGCGCCGTTGCTCGCATTTTCGTTGAATGCAGCCGCTTCTGCATCGAGCGCCTGGCGCGTCCTGGTCGACAGATATTCCCAGATCGTCGCGGTGTCCTGATACTCGAGTTCCTGGAGGAAGCCGGTCAGAACGGTGCGCGGGTTGTCCCGTGTCCACACAGGGCCGTCGCCGCACGCGCTCAAAAATAACGACAATACGAGCATGACCACGCACGCATACACCCGTGAGGATGTGTGATCTGTTCGTGTCCGCATTGTCTGGTGATCTGTCATACATGCTCTCCCAATGATCCAGTCCCTCCGGACTCGGATAAAATCGGAAAATATGACACGATGCAGAAAAACCGTCAACGATGAATCGTTTATTTTCCGCATACAAGGCGGTGTATGGCATCCTCAAACAGGATGTCAGCCTTGTTCACGTCCGTCATTTCCACGACGACGCCGAGACCGAATTTGGCATGACGGATGAGGTCACCTTCCGCGAGTTTCAGCTTGATCGAATAGGGCTGCGCTTCCTGTTCCGCCTCGGTGGTCAGGCGCGTCCAAGCCGCCTTGAGAAGCTCGGGATTGGCGCGTTCCGCCTCCGTGATCAGGCCGCGCGGTGCCGGCACGCCGACAGGTTCCGCCTGGCGTTTGTGCTCGTGATTGCATTCCGCACACGCGATCTTGTCTTTAGATACGACCGCATGCGGACGGATGTCTTTGCACATCGGGCACCATTCTTCAATGAGATCCTGCTCGAGTTCCCTTTCGAGCTCGGAACCGCCAAACGCGTCATCATCCAGATCGTCGTCCAGGGTCTCATCCAATTCTTCGTCGCGTTCTTCGTCTCTTTCCAACATTTTGTTTCTTCCTTAAAAAAAATGCACCAGAGGGTGACATGAAGCGCCGCGCTTTTTGCACAAGCCTTGTCTATCGTCAACGACAAATATGCGTGACATGATTTTCTGTGCGTGGTTTCGGTGTGTCGGGGTCGCCGCTATCCTCGCATACGCTCGGATACGCGGCGTGTGCCGCGCCTATCGCCACGGGCGATACGGCGCGGCCGCTCCAGCCTTTTGCCTTCGGCAATACGGCGGCGTATGATGATGCGCAGGGATATCGGGCAGTTTGCCCATTCCTGCAAAATTTTGATGAATTCCTGAGTAACGAGAGGGAAGCCATGACAATTTCCGGAAAAACGATCGCGATAACGGGGCAGTTTGACGGTCTGGTGGCATCATTCAGCGAATGGGTCTACAGGCGGATGCGTCCGAATCTTGTATGCTTGGATCGGGTGCCCCGCGAAGGGCTATCGCGCGCGCGCTGGCGGCTTGGATCCATGATCAGCGCGCGCGACACATCGACGATGCTCGCCGATGTGGACGCGCTTGTGTATTTCTGCCTGACGCCGTTCGAGACGCACCGCACGACGGAGGGGCTTGCGGAGGATGTCGCGATCTCTGGGGCGACGAACCTGGCGCGCTGCGCGCGCGCAACCCCCGGCGTGCGCGTCATTCTCGTGACGCGCATGATGCCCGACACGGCAAGCGAGATGTCTTGCGAGACGTTTTTGCAGATACGGCGCATCTTCCGTGAGGCGTGCCCGAACCTGTCTGTGATCGAGACGGCGCCGCTGTTGTCGGCGCAGGACGCGCTGACGCTCTCGGTCTTTGAAAGCGCGCGCGCCGGCAGCCGCGTGGGTGACGGCGTATCGTGGCTGAGCCTGCTTCAGCCGGTTTCGCGGACGGCTCTGTTTGAGGCGATCGCCGGCCAGATCGAGTGCCAGAGCCCGTCGGATGTGACCGTCGAGGGCGGCTGTGCCATGACCTGGCGTGAATATTTCGATATCTTGAGCCGTCTGGTGCCGGGGCATGTGCATCTGTTCGACCGTGTGCGCAGCGTGTCGTCGCCCGAAACCGCTGCACGGCGAGCATTTCTGAACGCGCTGATGGCCGTGCACTCAGCCCGGAGCGGCCTGCGCGACGATGGCGAGGAGGGGAATGACGCGCCGGTGCGCCGGGCGCTTTCGGATGTCGCGCACGAACTCGCGGGGCTTGCCTTCGGGCCGCTGCAGCTGCATGCGCGTCCGGGGCGCTTCGAGGATCATTTTGCCGCGTGCTATGCGCAGCGCATCCTGAGCGAGACTTCGCGCGACGTGTCTTCGATCGCCGATCTGCTCATGGAATGGCTGCCGCGCTATTTTCAGCGCGCCGTGAAGGTCGAGGATATGGGGCAGAACCGGCTGATGTGCCGTGTCGCTTTTATCCCCGTGGTGGAGCTTGAAAAGACGGTCGAAGCCCCCGACCGCTGCCGCCTGCGCCTGCGCAGCCCGTGGCTGATCTCGGATCGACAGACCTCGCTTGTCGTCACCAAGACGGCTGGGCAGAACGGCGCGCTGCTGATCCTGATCGAGGATGATCCCAAGCGCCGCCTTATCACGCAGGGCATGCGAGGGATGCTGTATGCTTTTGGCCGTTACCTGAAGGCTTACGGGTGCGGGCGCTAGGCGCATCCCTTGTCGTTGCAGGCGTTTGGGGGCGCGCCCGTGTGCGGTGACGGACGCGTATGCCGCCAGGCATAGCGGACGTTCTGCCGACGCGTATGCCGCCAGGCATAGCGTCGGACACGAACAGAAGACCTTTCAAAACAGAAGGCTCTAATTAATTGGCAAATGGCGCAGACCGCGTTAAAATGCAACCTCACATCCGGCAGGATGCCGGGGTTTTCAGTCAATCTCCACAAAGGCGCATGATGGCAGAAGAATTCATCGCTCAGGATCTCACCTCCATACTCGCGTTCGGGCAGCTCAAGATCAGGATCTATCTGGAGACGGCCGACAAAAAGCTCAATGATGAAGCGGCTGCCGTGACATTCGGCATCTCGGCGATGGCGGCGGCGAAAGCGCTCAAGCAGGCGGATGCGACGCTTTTTAACGGCCTTCCGAATTACGAAGACGGGCTGCGCAGCTTCGTGCGCAAGTGGGTCGAGTCGCCCGAAAAGAATTGCATCGGGATGGCGGAGCTGTACACGCGGTTCATGCTTTCGATCGAGGATGTCGAGATCCTTGCGCTGCTGGCAGGCATCGCGATCAACCCGGCGCTGTGCGAGCTGTGCGGATTTGCCGTCGGGGATCACGGTCTGGAATGCGCGACGGTGGGCATTATCTGCCGTATATTGGCGAATCAGAACCAGGAGAAGTTTGACCGTTATCTGGCGCGTCTCGCGTATGACGCGCCGCTTCGCAAGCACTGCATCCTGACGGTCGAGCAGCGCATGCACCCGCACGAGGGGTATGAGCGCAACCTGACGTTCCGCAAGGTGATCATCGCCGACCGCGTGCTCGAGTTCCTGAAGGATCCGAACAAGCACGATGTGCCCGTGGATGAAGGGCTTTCGTCGTATGCGTACCGCACGTGTGAGGAAGTCGATCTGGCGAAGCTGCATCTGCCGCAATACTGCCAGACCGCGCTGCTTCAGATCATTCGCGCGCAGACACTGCCGGCGGTGCTGACGGGGCCAGCGGGGGCGGGCAAGGAGAAGGCCGCCAATGCGGTCGCGACGCTTCTGGGGCGCAACCTGCTCAGTGCCGATCTGCCAAGCCTTCTGACGCTCGATGCCGACACGCTTCAGGTGCGGCTCGCCGATCTGTTCCGCGAGGCGCGGCTGGGCAACGATTTCGTCTATTTCCGGTGCGCGCGTCTGCCGGAGTTCATCACGGGGTCGCAGCAGATCGTGCTGGAGTCGTTTTTCCAGCATGAGCAGTTTTTGACGGGCGTGGAAGATATGACGCTCTGGATGGTCAAGCTCACGACGGGCTGGCCGCAGGTCGCGATCCCGCTGCCGAGCCAGGAACACCGCTATGAGCTTTGGCAGGAAGCGTTTGAGGGCGAAAAGCGCTGCCCGACCCCCGACGCGATCGACGCGATCTCGCGCCGTTATGAGATGTCCGAGCCGCAGATCCGGCAGGCGGCAGGCGAAGCGCGCCGCCTGAGCATCGTGTCGCGGCGCAAAAAGATCGATCTGAACGATCTCGACAAGGCTTGCCGCACCTATTTCGCGCACAAACTGAGCGACCTCGCCGATCTCGTGCCGCCCTCGACATTCAAGCCCGATCAGCTCATTCTGCCCGAAGCCGAGCGCATCAAGTTCGACGAAGTCCTGCTCTATGCCGACGCGCACGATACGATCTATTCCGACTGGGGATTTGGCGAGCGATTCCCGTATGGTCGCGGTCTGAGCGTGCTGTTTTATGGGCCGCCGGGCACTGGTAAGACGATGGCGGCGAGCATCATCGCCAATTATCTGGGGCTCGACCTGTTCCGCGTCGATCTGTCGCGCATCATGAACCGATACGTCGGCGAGACCGAGAAGAATCTGGCGCGTGTGTTCGACGAAGCGGAACGCGGGCGCGTGATGCTGCTGTTCGATGAAGCGGACTCGCTGTTTGCCAAGCGCACCTCTGTCAAGTCGACGAATGACCGATATGCGAACCTCGAAGTCGCCTATCTGTTGCAGCGCATGGAGAATTTTGAAGGCGTGACGGTTCTGACGACGAACATCGAGGCCAACCTTGACGATGCGTTCAAGCGGCGTATCCGATACCGCATTTATTTCCCGATGCCAGATGGCGCGACGCGTGGCCGTCTGTTCCAGTCACTCATTCCCAAGAATGCGCCGATCAAGCCGAACATCCCTTACGATCTGCTGGGAGAGCAGTTCGAGATCAGCGGCGGTCACATCAAGCAGGCCGTGTTAAAGGCGGCTTTTTATGCAAAACGCGACAATACGGATATAGGTCTTGCTCAGCTGACGGAGGCGACGATCGCGGAGTGCCGCGAGCTCGGCATGCTGATGAACGACAACCTTCCCCGGCCGCTCACGAACGCGCTTCGCGCTGAAAAAGGCTTGCCCCCGCTTTCGGAAGAAGAGTACAGACGGCTGCATCAGCCGCTCGTGTCTCAGGATCTGCCGCTGATGGATATCCCGGAGGGCGTGCCCATTCCGGGGGCTGGCCAGGATTTTGACTATTAACCGCCTTCTATAAGGGTTCAGATATGCGCAAATTAATCGCTTTATCCCTGTCCATTTTCAGTCTGTTCTTTGCGTTTAATGCGTTTGCGGATCCGGCACCCGCAGATGCCCCGGCTGCGCCAGTTGAAGAAGCGGAAGTGCCGGCAGACTCGAATGATCCCGGTGACGTGATCGCCCGATATTTCATCGCGATGAGCGATATCGTCGTCCAGAACATGGATGCGCCAGATGCCATGCTCGAAAAGATGTCGGCCTATCTCAAGGAAAACGAAAAGGCCATGCGCAACGCGTCGAAGGCGTTTGATGCCAAGATGGGCAGCCTGAAAGGCGCGGATGCCGAGACGTATCGCGAAACGGTGCAGCGCAAGATCACGCCGTCGCTCAACACGCTCATCTCTAACCTGATCGATTTTGCGGATCGCTATCCCGTTCAGGCAGAAAAGCTCGACTCGATGCTCAAAGTCGATGCCAAATACACCTATCAGCAGTGACAGGCATGATCCACGACGATATACAGGCGCTTCGAGACAATATCGCGACCGTCCTGAAGGGACAGAGGGAAGCCGTCGAGATGGCGGTGATCTGCTTTCTTGCATCGGGTCATCTTCTGATCGAGGACGTGCCCGGCGTGGGCAAGACGACGCTTGCGGCGGCCTTTGCCCAGAGCCTCGGTCTTTCATACCGCCGTCTTCAGTTTACCTCCGATATCCTGCCTTCGGATATTCTGGGCGTGAGCATTTTTGACCCGAAGGCATCGGAGTTCGTGTTCCACGAGGGGCCGATATTCACGAATATCCTGCTTGCGGACGAGATCAACCGAGCCGAACCGCGCGCGCAATCAGCGCTTCTTGAGGCGATGTTCGAGCGCCAGGTCTCTCTGGACGGCGTGACGCGTGAGCTGCCCGCCCCGTTCATGGTGATCGCGACGCAGAATCCTGTCGATTTTTCGGGTACATTTCCGCTGCCTGACAGCCAGCTCGACCGTTTTTTGTTCCGTATCTCGATGGGCTATCCGGATGAAGCGTCAGAGCGCGAAATTTTGCGGGCCGCCCTGCGCCCCGCGCCGCTCCAGCCGGTTCTGGATATCGCGAAGATCCGGGCGCTGTATGATGCCGTGGAGGCCGTGCACGCCTCGGATGATATCCTCGATGACGTGCTTCGCCTGATCCACAGGACGCGCGCCTCGGCTCAGATCGTCCAGGGGGCATCGACGCGCGCGATGCGCGATCTGCTTCAGGCAGCCAAAGCGCGTGCGCTCGTGCACAAACGCGATTTCGTGCTTCCCGACGATATCCGCGCGCTGGCAGTGCCTGCCCTGGCGCACCGCATCCGCCTGGCCTCGAATGCCTCTGTCGATGAACGCTCGCTCATCGAGGATCTGGCATCAGCCAAATCCTGAACCCCTCCCAACTTCGCAAATCTGCGCCGGCTCGCGGCATCGCATGCCGGCCTTTTTTTTGACCATTATGAGTATTCGAGAAAAAGAGCGACTCTGCAAACTGCATGAATACGGCATGTCTGAAGTGCTTTCCGCACTCGGACGGCCAGGGCCGACCAATCTGCGGGGGCTCAATCCCGCCTCGACAGCCATCCTCGTGGCGGAGCTTTACCGGACGCAGACACGCCCGGTCCTGGTCATCGCGTCTGATGACGCGATACTCTCGCAGTTGTCTGATAACCTTGCGTTTTTTTCTCAAAGAGCGGCCCGTGATGCGGTCTATGTGCCAGAGATCCAGGCAGGGATCTACAGCGGTATCGCGCAGAACCGTCGTCAGGTCGCCGATCGCATCCGCGCGCTCCATCGGCTTCGCAACGACCGTCCGCGCATCACGCTGGCGAGTTTCCAGACCGTGTCCCGTCGCTGCATCCCGATGGATGTGCTGGAAAAGCATACGTTTCTGATCCGCGCCCATACCGAGTGCAGCATGCAGTCGCTGAAAGGGCGGCTGCTCGCCTTGGGGTATGCGCAAGCGCAGGAAGTCGATACGCAAGGGACGTTTGCGATGCGCGGCGGCATCATCGATGTCTTTTCGCCGGCGCATCCCTATGCGGCGCGTCTGGAGTTTTTCGGTGACGAGATCGACGAGATCCGCGCCTTTGATGTCGATACCCAAAAGACGATCGAGAAGCGCGCCGACCTGATCCTCACGCCCGCTTCCGAGATCATTCTCGAACCCGAGAACATCGAGTGCGTGCTGGACAACATGGCAGAATGGTCAGAGGGCTTTGAATGGCCGTCCAGCCTGTTGCGCAAGGCGCGTGAAAAGATCGAGGAACGCATCCTGTTTTGGGGCATTCAGGCGTTGATGCCAGCCTATTATGCGCGCACACAGGCCTTTCTCGACTATGTGCCCGAAGACGCGATCATCCTCTGGCTGGAGCCGGATGTTTGTATCGAGTCGCATCGCAAGTACTTGGAATCGCTGGAGAAGCATTACGAGCATGTGATCGGCGAACGGCAGTTCGCGGCCCCGCCCCGGATGCATGTCACCGCCTCGGAAGACCTCGTGCCGCGCCTGAGTGCGCACAAGGTGCTCTATACGGGGCTCAGCCTCGAATTCCGTTCGAGCACCGCCGATACGGCGTGGTTCGACTCGCTGACCAATGACGATATCGTGGCACAGCGGCGGCAACTCAGCAGCCAGCACAGCGAGGATTTTCTAAAAATCCTTGCGGAAGATCTGACGGAGTGGTCGACGGTATATGGCGAGATCGCGGTGGTGGCGCATTCCAGAGGCACGCTTGAGCGCTTGCGGACGATCTTTAGGCCGCTTTCGATCCCGGTGCAGCTCGCCAATCGTCCGTTCAGCCTGATCGATGCGCGTCAGCCGCCTGCCCACGGCATCACGCTCTATCTCGGCAATTTGTCGTCGGGATGCCGTCATGCGCTCGATTCGCTCGCGATCTTGACGGAATCGGAGATCTTTGGGGTCAAGGCGCAGCGCAAGGCCGCGAAAAAGCTCGAAGATCACCACGTGCTCAACTCGTTTCGCGACCTCAAGGCGGGGGATTACGTCGTGCATGCCGATCACGGCATCGGTCAGTATCAGGGCCTGGTCACGCTGACGGTAAGCGGCATTACGGGCGATTTTCTGCACATCAAGTATGCCGAGACCGGGCAGCTCTACATCCCGGTGCAACGCCTCAAGTGCGTTCAGAAATATGCCGGTGCCGAAAAGCCCACGCGCCTGGACAAGCTCGGCGGCGGCGCCTGGGAACGCACGAAGGAGAAAGTTCGCCAGAACGTCAAGAAGCTCGCGATTGACCTGATCGACCTCTATGCGCGCCGCATGAACCGCACGGGGTTTGCCTTTTCGGAGCGCGATCCCTTTTTTGAGGCATTTGAAGACGATTTCCCCTACGAGGAGACACCCGATCAGGCCAAGGCGATCGAGGCGGTGCTCGAAGATATGCACCAGAAACGCCCGATGGAGCGGCTGATCTGCGGCGATGTCGGGTTTGGCAAGACCGAGGTTGCCATGCGCGCCGCCATGCGCGCCGTGTTAGACGGCAAACAGGTCGCCATGCTCGTGCCCACGACGATTCTCGCGGAACAGCATTACGAGAATTTCCTCAAGCGTTTTGAGGGGCATCCCGTCCACATCGAGTCGCTCAATCGCTTCCGTAAACCTAAAGAAATCAAGCAGATCCTTGCGGATCTCGAACTCGGCAAAGTCGATATCGTGATCGGCACGCACCGCCTGCTGTCGAAAGACGTGATCTTTAAATCGCTGGGCCTGCTCATCATCGATGAAGAGCATCGCTTTGGTGTCGCGCACAAGGAGAAGATCAAGGCGCTTGCAGACGGCATCGACTGCCTGACGATGACGGCGACCCCGATTCCGCGCACATTCCAGATGTGCCTGGGCGGCATCAAGGATCTGTCGGTCATCGAAACGCCGCCGAGTGACCGCCTCGCGATCCACACCTTTGTCGCCAAGATGTCCGATTCGCTCATCGCGGAGGCCATCGATCACGAGATCGCGCGCGGCGGTCAGGTCTATTTTCTGCACAACCGCGTCGAAGAACTGCCCGATTATTTTGACCGCATTCAACGCCTTGTGCCGCGCGCCAAGATCGTCATCGCGCACGGGCAGATGGATGAAAAACAGCTCGAACAGGCGATGTTTCAGTTCATTCATCACGAGGTCGATGTGCTGCTTTGCACGACAATCATTGAGTCTGGCATCGATATCCCGTCGGCGAACTGCCTGATCGTCTCGCATGCCGAACGCTTCGGGCTCGCGCAGCTTTACCAGATCCGCGGACGTGTCGGACGCTCGTCCGAGCGCGCCTATTGCTATTTGCTGACCGGGCAGAACGAACTTTCGGGCATCGCACGCGAACGCCTGTCTGCCATCGAACGCCTGACCGAGCTCGGTTCGGGCCTCGAAATCGCCTATCTCGACCTCGAAATGCGCGGCTGCGGCAATATCCTCGGGGCCGAGCAAAGCGGCAATATCGCCTCTGTCGGCCTCGATATGTATGCCGAACTCATGCAGGAAGCCGTCGAGTCGCTTCAAGGCCAGGCCACCGAGTTCCAGGTCGAATCGGAAGTCAACCTGCCCATCTCGGCCTATCTTTCGGAAGATTATATCCCCGATGTGCAGACGCGCCTGCTCTTCTATAAACGCATGGCAAATGCCGAATCTGTAGAACAGCTCTACGAGATATTTGGCGAGATCATCGATCGGTTTGGTGCCGCGCCCAAGGAGGCGCATGCGCTGAAAGATACGTTTGAACTCAAGATCATGCTCGCGAAGCTCGGCATCAAATCGATGGATGCCAACTATACCTCGATCATTCTCGATCTCGGCGAGCACTCGCGCCTGGATCCTGCCAAACTCGTCAGCATGATCACGATGCACCCCAAGCAATATACGATCAGGCAGGATCAAAAGCTCATTCGATATCTCAATAAAGCCGAGTCTGAGGCACTTGTGGAGACGGCCGCGATATATCTGGATGAGCTTCAGAGCAGATGCTGGTAATGTGGGGGCCTCACCCCCTAAATCTCGCTCGCCGATGGGCGATGGGATAATGGGTTCCTATTTGATGACATTGTGTTCTATGGTTTTTGTTCGCCTACGCGGCGGGCGGCAGGGGGCGTTCGATTGAACGCACCCTACAACCCCCGCACGCTTTTTATGCATGACCGGGATTCCCGAACGTCTCACCGTCCATGGTTCGACGTTCGGCAGCCGACATCGTGTCGGCTGTACATAGGATTGAATGTGTATTTCCAAAGGGATTTTCTGGGATTCACGGGCGTTATATCGTGTATGACGAACAGTGTTTTGGGCCTCACCCCCTAAATCCCCCTCTCCGATGGGCGAGGGGGACTTGACCTCACCCCCTAAATCCCCCTCTCCGATGGGCGAGGGGGACTTGGCCTCACCCCCTAAATCTCGCTCGCCAAAGGCGTGTGGGACTTTGATGTAACCTCTTTTGCTTCGGTTTGGATCATGGACAAGAACGGCATCAAAAAATTCGCAATATGGGCTCGCAAGGAA
>JAFZFY010000396.1 GCA_017555665.1 Pseudomonadota bacterium
CCATCGGCTGGTGAACGTGTCATCGGGAATGTTCGTGTCGCATTTTTCTTCGGAAACGAAGTTTTCCGTGGTGTGCTTGGTTGCGGCATCGGTGACTTTGACGTGCGTGTAGAGCAGGTGGCCGTTGCCGAGATCTTTGGGGTCCGAGCGTTCCTGCGTTTTGATCAGCTTGCCGCCTTCATCGTAATACTCGATGTAATCCATGAACATGAGCTTTTTGTCGAGCTTGATGACGAGTTTCGGGTAGGGCAGGAGATCGTCAGCAGAGAGTTCTTTGCCGTCTTTGACGGTTTTGAGCTTGAGTTCGAGTTTGACATGCGAGCCGTTGTCGGCATTGAGGTCGAGGATTTTGACGATATCGTAGTCATCGGCCATGTAGATCATGGACATATCATCCATGGACCAGTCGGAGCCGTAGAAGCTCTGGCGTTTTGCATGCGCGCCGACGCGTCGAACTTTCTGTGAATCCGGCAGACGGGCGTACACATCGGAGCGCCCCTTGGTCACGACGCCCATGCCGCGCATGTCGGCAGGCTCGAAGAAACGGACGGCACGGCGGTTGGTGCCTTTCGTATAGGTGTCGAACTTGTAGGTGACGTTTTTGTGCACGCCGCCGTTGAGCACCATCGATGTCTTGATCCACTGGTCTTTGAACGGATTGTGATTTTTATCGACTGCTTTGAGCATTTCGGTTGCGCCGGCGATGTCGTTGATATCTTTGATGTAGTTGCCGGCAGCAGGAGCCTGAGCCATGGCGGGCTCGGGAGCCATCGTGAGAAAAGCGGGCGCGCAGAACAGAAGTCCTGCAAAAGCGAGAGCGAATTTATTGAGATGCATGGATCTATCTCCTTGTTGGCTGGATCCCCGATGAGGCTATTCGTCCTGAATAGCTGAAAAACCGGCGCGAAAAACGAAAGCATTGGGGAGTTATTCAAAAAAAAATGCCGGGCGTATCGCGTCGCGATAGCCCGGCACGCAGGCCGTATGCACGCAGTGCATAGGCCGTGCCAAAAAAGGGAAGTGCCCAGAACATCGAGGGTTGGGCAAAAAAAAACGCGGCACAAAGGCCGCGTATCGTGTCGTGTGTCCGGATCAGGATGCCGGTGCCGCCTCTGGCTTGTCGGCGGGGTTATCCTGCTTCATGCCCTCGCCGAGTTTGACATCCTTGCGCGAGGAATGCATGCGTGCCCAGCGCATGAGGCCGCTGAGCAGGAGCAGCGATGCCGTGGCGCTGATGATCATGGCAATGCCGGTCAGGACGCCGAAATTGCGCATCGGGAGCAGGTCGCCGAAATAGAGGACGCTTAGGCCGAGACCGATTTCGAGCGCGTTGATGACGACGCCCCAGCCGGTCGTCTCGATCATGTGGTCGCTCGCGGCTTTGCAGGCTTCGGCTGTTTTTTCGGGTCTGCCGAATTTCCAGATCAGGTGGCAGGCGTAGTCGATGCCGACGGAGAGCGAGATTGCCGCGATCATCGAGGAGCCGACATCGAGACCGAGGCCGAACAGGCCCATGATGCCGAACGTGAACAGAACCGTGAGGACGGCGGGAATGACCGAAATCGCGCCCATGTGCATGCTCATCGTGAAGAGGATCAGGCAGATCAGGACCATGATGAACGAATAGACGAGGCTGACGATCTGGTTGTGAATGACGGACGCGTTCATCGCGCGGTAGATGATCGGGTAACCCGACGGGATGACTTCGATTTCTTCACCGATTTTCATCGATTTATGCAGTTCTCCGGTGAGCCATTCTGTCGAATAGGTGCCCGCAGCGCGGGACGCGGCGATATCGTCGGCGAGTTTGCTTCGGAAAGACGCGCGTGCTTCGGGCGTGACATCGAAATAATAGATACGCGCGACATCGAAGAGCTTTTCGCCGAGCACCTGGTCGATCTGTTCGCGGCTGGCGTTGTCCGCGAGTGCCGAGGTGATATCCTTGGCGATATCGGCGCTGTGGAAATCGACGGAAACGCTGTGGAGTTCGGGAAAATCGTTCTTGGGGAGGAAAACGTTTTTGTCGTCGAGGCTCCAGATCGCGCTCTTGACGAGTTCGTCAAACTTGTCGCTCGGCGCTTTGACCCCGGTGATCTCGAAGAGTTTCTGTGCGCGAAGCTCGCGTGTTTTTTCGATCTTCGTGTTGACGATCTGCTGGTGCAGGAAGGAGACGCCTTCGCGGACGCCCTGTTCGTTGGACTCTGCATCGCTGAGGACGTGTCTGATCGTGTTGAAGAGCATGTCTTCGGTGTATGTGCCGTTCTGAAGGGCGGCATAGATCTGATCCGTGAGGCTGTCGAGGTCTGCCTTTGCATCGCGTATGCGCGGATAGAGCGCGGCGGCGGCTTCGCGGATCGCGTCTGGAGCGGCGTTTGCCGAGGCGAGCTGTTCCGCGATCATCGCGTTCAGCTTGTCTTCGGAGAACGCGTTGTTCTGGATCGCCTCGAAAGACTTGTCGGCGATTTCGTCCTGCTGGGCTTCGGAGAGGCCGGAAAGTATGCCGTTTGCGGAGGCATCTTTGATGGCATATCTGATCGTGCCGCGTTCGGGTTCGAGGGCGAGCAGGATGAGCGCGAGGTCGGGATCCGCAAACAGGTTGTTGTTGAGCGTTTCGCGGATGTCGGCGCGCGAAGGATCGAGCGAGGTGGCGAAGATCGCCTGGTCTATCTGTTCATCCGTGAGTGGCGCCGTGACAAACGGCAAGCCGGTGGCGGGATCGTTGCGGTGTTCGTAGGCTTTGAAGATCCACTTGAGGTGCTGGCGGATCTCCTGTTTTTCGACATCGCGGGCGCGGTCGTTGAGGTTTGCGCGAGGCACGGCGATGCGTGGCGCGAAGAGCGGTATCATTTGTTCCTGGAGTTCGTCTGCAAGCGAGGCACCTTCGCTGAGGTCTTTGCCCGCGACGCGGATCTGCATCAGGGAGTGACGCCACTGCATGTCGGGATCGCATGTGGTGAGGCATGAGCCGTCTTTGGGGCTGACGCATTCGGGCAGGCAGATGCCGTTCTTGGCGGGCGTTTCGCAGGAGCACATCGAGAGTTCCATGGCGACGGACGCGTCATTTGCAAATGCGAGTGCGGTGAGATTCTTGGCCTGTATCGGGGATTCCGTGATGTGCTGTCCGTCGCCCATAGAGCCGCCGACGAGGTTGACGATGTCGGAGATCGACTGGATGCCGGCGATACGCTCGTGCGACTTGATCAGGGCCGTGATGCGCTCGACCTGGCGCAGGACGAGCGGCGATGAGATGTCCGCGTTGATCTCTGTCTGGATAAAGTTTGCGCCGCCGAAATTGTCGTTCATGAAATCATCGGTGCGCACGGGCAGGCTGCCTTCGGCAAAGAGCGAAGAGTTGTCGCCGTGAGGTTCGACGCGTGACGCGAGGAAACATGCGGCGACAAGCATGATGCCCACGACAACAGCAGCGACCGCGCCTTTGCGGTAGATGGCATCGGATCCCTTCTTGATGAGATCGATCGCCCATTTGGGGGCGCGGCCGCCTTTCTGCGGCTTGATCGGCAGGAGGATTGATGCGCTTGTGACGACCCAGAAGGTCACGAGCATGATGACGATCGTCGAAAGGCCCATTGCCGCGCCGTATTCGACCATCGGCTTGACATCCATTGCCAGGAAACTGAAGAACCCGGCTGCTGTTGTTGCGACACACACGATGACGGGCGGGCCTGTATGGATCAGCGCCTCACGGATCGCGTCTTTGCGCGACATGCCTTCATCGAGCCGCGAGAGCATCGCGTTGATCAGGTGTATCGAGTAGGCGCTGCCAAGCGCCATGAGCAGGATCGGCAGAGAGGTCGAGATCAGCGTGAGCTTGAGCCCGAACAGCGACATGGCACCGATGACCCACACGATTGACACGCCGACGCTGAACAGCGCGATAAGCGTCGCAAGGATGGAGCGGCTTGTGATCCAGATGATCAGCGTGACGATCGCGATGACCCACGGCGTGAGCCGTGTCATGTCGAGCCGTGCCTGGTCTGCCGAGTACGCGCCGATAAAGGGGCTGCCGCCATAATATACCTCGACATCCGCGTTCATCTCTTTTTTGATTTCGAGCAGGCGTGCCTTGATGAGGTCGGCGGCTTCTTTGACGCCGACATTGACATCATCGACCTGGGCATAGACGGCGGCAGCCTTGCCGTCGTCGCTCACGAGGAAGCCGTTGACGTGGTCGAGTGTCCGGACGTGTTTCTGCACTTTGGCAAGCGATGCGGCGATTTCGTCAGCCTTTTCTAAGGCTTCGGGGGAACCCGGTTCCGGATAGCCCGGCACGAGGTCTGTGATGACCGCTACTTCGCCGGCTTCGTCTTTTTCGTGACCGATGTCCTGGATTTCCGTGAAGCATGTCGTGTTGCTCACGCATGGGGTCATGACGGGCTGGCCGTCTTCGCCGATGATCCAGTCGCCGTTGTTATCGACTTTGTGGCACTCGAGCTTCTTGAATTCCGTCGCATAGCGTCGGAGCAGGGTGATGTTGTCGAGTGTGAAGATCGTATCTTTGGCTTCTATGCCTACGATCGCCATCTGAAGACCGTGAAATTTATCGCCGACATCTTTGAATTTGACGATCTTAGGGTCATCCTGCGGCAGGAACTTGATGACATCGTCGTCGTTCTGGATCGTGAGCGCGGATGGTACGAGCGCGCCGGTGACCAGAACGATGAGCAAGAGCATCGGTATGGCCCACCTCATGGCCGGCGCGGCGAGTATCAGACTGACGCGCCCGAGACTGAAACGCCCGAACCGAGGAGCGTCTTGTTTTTCTTTCATGATTTTTACCTTTGTGAAAAATAAAAATGCCTCTATCCGAAGATAAAGGTTCCCCAAAACGGCGTAACTAACGGAAAGTGCTATAAATAATTCACCTATTAATGAATATAAAGCGAAGGGGGGCGCGCGGTGTCTGCGGCGATCAGCCGGGTGTCGCGGGGCTGTGGGGGGGCATACGCCGCGATAGATGCGCATCTCGTCATTGATTATAGAGCGTTTCCGTAATATAGAGATCTCATATCGCGGTGATTCACGCAGGGCGTGAGTGTGTAAATATGATCATAATCGGGTGAGGCTTGGGGTATGTGTAGAAGCGCTGTGCTGTGTGTTTTGCTTGCTTTGGCGGTGTGCGGGTGTGACGAGAAGGAGACGGCGTGCACGTCTGATGCAAATGTGCCGGGAACTTCAAGTGATTGCAAGGAATGCGAGGCGTGCCTCGCCTGTGATCAGCCGTGCCCTGCGTGTGAGAAATGTCCTGAATGTGAGAAATGTCCCGCCTGCGATGATCCCGGTTCTGAGGGGGGGGAATGTGAAAATTATGCGCTCAAGTGCGAAGATACGGATAACGGCAGCGTCATCTATCAGTGCGTGCGAGGCGCGTGGACTGAGCATTCCAAATGTCCGAACGGTGTGTCGTGTCATGATGGCGCTTGTGGAGAATGCCGAAATGCGGATATCAGATGTGAAGACCGCTATGTCGAGGATGTGGCTGATACGGCATGTGAGGTCGATGAATCCGGGGATGTGTCCGTGTTGCGTTGCAATCAGAAAATTGGCGCGATCGTCGGCGTTATTTTGACATGTCGAAACGGCGTATGGGACGATAAAACTGACGGTGGCGAAATCAATGTCTGTCCAAGTCATGGCAAAGATTATTATGAGGGACAGATCAATGCCTCGGATTATCTGCACCATTACGGACCGATGGTGCGCCTCAATCACGTCTCATGCACGGCTGATGGCAAGTCATGCGGCGAATGCAATAATGTCTTCTGGATGTGTAATGACGAGGAAAAACCAGACGGAATCTGGCATTGTAATTATGGAGAACTGGAACGCTCGATGACGTGTCCATCCTCATGTACGACGTTGCTGCACTGTATTTTTTCACTGACGGATGGTTAGTCAGAATATGTGTTGATATCGCTTATTTCGCCTGCGCGGCGGGCGGCATGGGGCGTTCGGGGGCGTATATCCACGCAGATGCACAAACTAATGTCTACAGCCTGGATTCATCGCAGAAACCGTTGAAAATTCTGGTCATCATGCATGCTAAAACACTCGTTATGCTTTAGCGCAAAACCGAGGTCGTGCAAACGACTGCCGACTGCCTAAAAATCGCTCGAGAATTTTTTTTGAAAAAATAATTTGACAGAAGTTCGGGGTGCGCGTATAAGCCGCTTCTCGTTGACGGGCTCAAAACTGAGTTCGCGACAGATTTGAAAACCGAAGAAGAGAGAGAAACAAGCAGAAGTGCGAGCCTAAAAAAAAAAGAGGCTCTGGGTGACAGAGACCTCGCAGATGCGAAAGCATCGACAAGAAAGAAACTAAGGACGTTCGCGAGAACGTCTTTTAAATACAGATCAAACTGGAGAGTTTGA
>JAFZFY010000397.1 GCA_017555665.1 Pseudomonadota bacterium
CAGGCGAGTATGAGTTTATCACCAAGAAGCTGCTTGCAGGCGGCATCGCTGAGATAGCGATAATCAGTTAATTTTGTGTTATTGTCAGCATTCCGTGTCCCCATAATTCCTCCCTTACGCCATGCTGAACACTATTGTTCAGTGAACCCCCCTATCGCTCGCCTTATAGCGGCAAGTCAATCATTTTTTTTTGAAAGAGACGATTTATAAGTCGCCCGCGTATCGCGCAAGCGATAGCGGGCGGCGCGGCGGCGTATGAAATAGCCGCCGCCAAGGCGCGTATGCGCCACAAGCGCATAGCGCCAGATCTCCGTACCTTTGTTACAAAGCCCTCGAATCTAGCCATACCCCAAGCGTATAATGAGAATGTTCTGGTCATTCACCAGAATATCAGTGCAGCTGGTGTCTAGCATGATTGATTTGGCTAATATTCAGGACTATTTCAAAACAGATGCAGTCTTTGTCACCGAACACGCAATGGTGCGTTTCAGACAGAGAGGCATTCTTATGCGCGATGTCAGGGCTGCCATTTTTTCTGGAGTTATTATTGAACAATATCCGGAAGACTATCCGTTCCCAAGCTGTCTTATCTGTGGCATCACAACTGGCAATCGTCCGCTTCATGTGGTTGTGAGCGATGAAGGTTCATCCAGCAGAATCATCACTGCGTATTACCCAGATCCTAGCCAGTGGTCACCAGATTATAAAACCAGATTGTGAGGTTGATATGAAATGTCTATGTTGTAAATCCGAAAAGATGACCGCAATCACAAAACCATACTTTTCTGTAGTCGATAACAATTATATCATTATCGAAAATGTGCCGTGTTTCTTGTGTGACGACTGCGGCGAAGTGCTATATTCAGCAAGCGTATTGGAACGTGTTGAAGCAATGATAGACCGAATCAAAACAATAGTCTCCAAAGTTTGCATTGTCGATTATAATCAAGCTGCATAATTTATTATATTCCCCCCACTGCGTATGCGCCACTGGCGCATAACGCCAGACTATCACTCTCGTCAATATGAACATGGATATATCACTTACAGAAAAAGCCACAGGGCTTTCAAAAGCAGAAATCATAAAGCAGCTTGATAAGAAATGAGCCTCCGCGTATCGCGCAAGCAATAGCGAGCGAGGCGGCGGCGTATGAAATAGCCGCCGCCTACGGCGCGTATGCGCCACAAGCGGATAACCCCCGCGACCACCGCGCAAACACTCGCCATTTCGCCTGCATCATGCTATACTCTGCGCGCATTCGCCGAGGGGCATGCCCCTTGGCATGCTTTTATGGAGGGCGACATGGGCATCTATATCAATCCAGGAAACGAATCGTTCCGCGTCAAGCGAAACGATACATACATCGACAAATCCGGCCTCATCGGCGTAGTCAATCAAACCATCGGCAAGAGAAATAAGCTCAGCTGCATCAGCCGCCCTCGGCGTTTTGGCAAATCCTACGCCGCACAAATGCTCTGCGCCTATTACTGCGTGGGATGCGATTCCGCGCCATTGTTTGATGATCTGGAAATCGCAAAGAATGAAACCTATCGAAAGCACCTGAACCATTATAACGTCCTAGCGCTGGATATTGCCGATATTATAGGCAAGTCCAGTCTTGACGATATGCTTTCGTTTATTACCCAAAGAGTATCCGAAGAAATCTATAAAATATATCCCGATGTCGAACACACCGAAGCATTGGCAGATTTACTCAACAATGCCGTCGAAGTCAGCGGGCGCAAATTTATTGCCATCATCGACGAGTGGGATGCGCCCATGCGCGACTCCAAAACCACAGGGGATATACAATACAAGTATCTTCAATTCCTGCGCAGTCTTTTCAAAAGCAACGCCATTACGGATAAGGTTTTCGCGGCCGCCTATATGACCGGCATTCTTCCGATCAAAAAAGACGGTAGCCAGTCGGCTATCTCGGAATTCTGGGAATATACCATCCTGCAGCCCGGAGAATATGCACCATACGTAGGATTTACCGAAACCGAAGTCCGCTCCCTTTGCGATGAGTTCCATGTCAATCTCGGAAAAATGAAGTTTTGGTATGATGGGTATAAAATCAATGGCATCGGTTCCGTATATAACCCTAATTCAGTCATGAGAGCCCTTCATAGCAATAAATTCCAGTCCTATTGGTCTGCAACATCCGACCCCACAAGCCTACTTGAATATTTAAATCTCGACAAAGATGGGCTCGGTAAAGCAGTCGTTGATCTGCTGGCAGGCAAGGAAGTGCGTATGGACCCAAGCATGTTCCGCAACGATCCTTCATTGCTAAAGACCGAAGACGACGTGCTCACCCTGCTCACGCATTACGGCTATCTATCTTATGACGAGGATCGCGAGACCGTGCGCATCCCCAATGAAGAAATTCGCATCGAATACGCGCGTTCCGTGCATCGAGTGACACATGCTGAGACAATTCAGCGCGTTAAACGAAGCGTACAGCTTATGAAAGATACAGCGGATATGCGCGCCGAAGCCGTCGCCGCAGAACTGCAAAAAGTACATACCGAAGAATATAATCCTCGCCATTATAATAATGAACAATCCTTGCGTGGCACCATAAAACTCGCATACTTTGCATATAAAGACGAATATCTTCAATTAGAAGAGCTTGCGGGCGGCACGGGTTATGCCGATATTGTATATCTGCCCAAACGGAATTCAGATTACCCCGCGCTTGTAATTGAATTAAAAGCCCTCGATAAATCACATCCACAAAACGACGCGGAAGGCGCGATTGCACAAATCAAGAATCGCAACTATCCGGATATTTTAAAGAATTATACAAATGAAATATTATTGGTCGGCATCAGTTACGACAAGGATGATCCCGATAAAAAACATACC
>JAFZFY010000398.1 GCA_017555665.1 Pseudomonadota bacterium
CTTCGGCAGAACCCGATGCAGTTGATGTGGTCTCAGCCGTGTCTCCCTCGGCAGAACCCGATGCAGTCGACGCGGTCTCAGCCGTGTCTCCCTCGGCAGAACTCGATGCCGCCGCGCGTTTCCTGCGTCGACGCGCCACCACGCCCAGCAAGAGAACCCATGCCGCTGCCACATATCCGAGCAAGTCACCGATATAGCTGTAGACCGTGCGTGTTTTCGGCATCATGCCGACAGACTGCCTCAGCACCTCCGCGTCCTCGATTGACGTGTGCTTGACGAGACGGCCATTCGGATCGACAAACGCACTGATGCCGGTATTCGTCGAGCGGATCAGCCATTTGCGATGCTCGACCGTGCGCATCATCGCAAGCGCCAGATGAAGCTTCGGCTCTGCCGTCTTGCCGAACCAAGCGTCATTCGTCATGTTCACAAACACATTCGGCTTGAGCTCCGAATACTTGTTCACATATCTGGGCAAAATATCTTCGTAACAGATGATCGGCGCGAAATCGAAGCCCTTGTAATGCCACAGATCGATCTCATCACCGGCGGTGAGGTTCCCCGCTTCGGGCAAGACCTCGTATATCCACGGAAATTTGCTCGCCAGCGGGATATACTCGCCGAACATCAGCAGATAATTCTTGTGATACGAGCCTAAGATATGCCCTTTGTTGTCGACGAAATGCGCCGTGTTATAGAGCTGCCGCCTCGACGAATCCATACGGTAAAGCTCCGCAAAGCGCTTTGTCGTGACCCCAGGCGCATTGAGGGTCAGCGTGCCGAACATCACGGCGGCATCAAAGCCGCGTATCGGCGAGAGGATATCCTCCGGACGGATCATTTTGAGCAGGTCAGACCGACGGCTGTCGCGAAGCGGCTCCGTGCTCGGAAGATAATACGTCAGCCCGTCTGCCGCAAGACGCTCATACGGACAGCGCATAAAATTCGGCTTCTCTTCCGAGCAATTGATTGAAAATCCACCGATCAGCGCCGGATACATCCGTTCCAAAGAGACCAGGCCATGCTCCTCGCCAGCCGTCGACATCGCCTGCATCAGGCTCGTGTAGATCGCCGGATTGCGGTGAAAATCCTCGCCAAAAGAACGGTCAATGAGGTCATACACGAGCCGTGCCGTCGGCACAAACCAGTCCGAATACATCGCGTCGATCTCATAATCCAGCTCGCGATCAAATGTCCGCGTGCTGCCCCAGATATATGCGACCTGATAAGCAGATTCAGGCCACACGATCAGATCCACGCCCTGACGGTCGAGCTCTCTCGAAAGCGTCTGCGTCGTAAACAGGTTGTTGCGGAGCTTTTCGGGCGATTCGTTTTCCCAGGTGCCGACATCCGCCTCCACGAGGCCGACCTCAAGATGCGGCGACAGCGCATTGATGCGGTCGATCTGCGCGATGCGCAGCCCCCCGTAAACAAAGCAGATCACGACATAAGCGACTGCCAGCCGCCAAAGCTTGCTGTTCACGCGCACGCGAAGTCCAAGACGGCGCATCACGAACACACGGCTCACGTCATACAGCAGGATATTGACGACCACGACGAGCATTGACACGCCCAATACGCCAAAAATATCCGCCGTCTGCACCGCCGGGATAAAGTTGTACTGGCTGTTGCCGTAGTACCACGGGAACAGCATCGGGAAAAACATCTCGATCGCGACAAAGAGCGCGACACCCGCCACCCAGATATGCTTCGCATCGATCCGCTTGATGCCCCACGCCCAGAGCGCGAACACAAGCCCCTGAATCATGCCCAGACCGCAGCAAAGCAACATCGAAAGCCATGCCGGCATGTGCCCGAACACTTCGAGCAGACTCGCCACCCAGTAAAAGCCACCGATATTCGTCACGCTCCCGGCAAGCCATCCCAGAAAGAACGCGCCTTTAGGACCCAGACCCTCGATCGCCCACAACTCCAGCGCAAGCGCGACATACGCCAGATAAAACTGGTCAAAATTGGGATACGCCAGGAACACGCACACGCCGCCCAAAAGCGCAAGCACGATGCGAATCGGCCAATACACATGTACAGACGGCTGCGCCTCAGCCGAAAAACAGGCATTTTCCAGGCGATCAAACAGCCCTCTGATCTTATCCATTCGCTTTCTTCTTTTCCTCAGAATCCGCAAATACGCAATGAATCTTCAGCTCGCCATACACCTTCTCGGCCTCGCGATGCACATGTTTAGACCAGAATTTCTGCGCCATACGGCGCTTGAGCGGCGGCAGGCGGTCGATGAACACGCCCCCGTCCAGATGTCGATACTCGTGCAGAAGCGCCACTGCCTGAAGCTCACGCGCCTCCTCACGAAACACATTCCCGTGGACATCCTGTGCCTCGATAATCACATGCGCATACGTGTTCACATCGCGATAAAGCCCCGGAAGCGACAGACACCCTTCATTCCAGATGACCGGATCGTCTTTCAAAATAATCTTCGGATTGACATACGCTTTCAGGCGCGACGGCTCCTCAGGCGTGCTCGTGTCCACGATAAAAAGGCGGATGCTCTTCCCGATCTGCGGTGCCGCAAGACCCACGCCCAGCCCCTCATACATCGTCTCCGCCATGTCCTCGACCAACTTCTCAAGAGCCTCGTCAAACTCGGTCACCGGTTCCGCTTTTTTCAACAGCACGGGATGCGGATATACATAAATATCTAGTAACATGTCTCCTCCGTTGACGCTCCACGCCGGAGCCAACCCTCTATAATGCCAGAACCGCCGATTTTAAGAAAGTCTGATTTCTCTTTTTTGGATGGGGGAAGACTCCCCCTGCGCGGCTATGTGCTCGCCTGTCACTGACGCGTCACAACACCAAAGACAGGCCACAACACCAGAGACGCGTCACGACGTGACAGGCTCCGCGCATACGCCGCTACCCCCTCGACAACCCCATGACGCATCCCTCAGGCGCGTATCAAGACAAAAAAAGCTGCCGTGACCCACGGCAGCCCTTTACGTCAAAACAGCTTAAAATCAGGCTTCGGGCGCAACAAAGCGCGTCGCTTCATCCGTCAGATCAGGACGGACCCAGCCGGTCTTGAGCTTCTTCTGGTAATCGCATTCGGCACTGTGCACGCCGAACAGATCGAAGGCGAGGATATCATCAGCACGGCATACTGAACGCTGGATATTCTCAACGCGATAGCCGAGTTCCGTGCGCTTGAGCGTCATCAGCGAGCAGACCTGATCCGCGCGCTTGTCATCCGTATCCATGCGGTGGCAGAGGAACATGCATGTCGTCTCGGTGAGCTTGATCTTGTCGAGATTCCAGCGGCCCTCATACGGCAGACCGATCTCATTGATGTTGACAAAAAAGTCTTCCGCTGTGCGGAACTTCTCGGCAAGCTCGCCATTGGGGAGCAGCATGTCATACACGAGACCGAACTCATTGCGGCTGCATGCCGCGCTCCAGCGCTTCCAGAAGATGTACGGCGTCGTATTCGGGCCGATCACGCGGCGGACATCATAGGTCTGCTTGGAAAGCTGTGCCTGTGCCTCATCCTTGCGCATACAGCAATTCTTGTATTTTTTACCACTACCGCAGTGACAAGGCTCATTTCGTTGCTGATTATTCATTGATACTTCCTGTCTGATGAATTTTCTCAAACGCCGGCCGGCTCACAGAGCCTTGGGCAAAAAAGCGCGCCTCTCATATCACACTTGAGGCGCCGGAACACATGATTTTAACCTTCCCCGATCAGGCCGCGCTGCATCAGGAGCGCAACCGCCATCAGGGCATTGAACGTCGCGCTTGCGCGCAGAGCGGAACCGTATTCGGTCCGGATGCCGCCGTCTTCCGGATCCTGCGCGGCACCAAGCATGTGGTACACGCGGATGAGCATATCATCGATCTCCGGGAAATCGAGGCCATTGAGCGTCTCGACAACCACCGAGCAGTCGTATGCATCAAGCTTGCGCCGGCGGATGAAAGAGCCGAGATTATCGAGCGCATCCAGGGCGATGCTGCGATCCGACGAAGTCGTGCTGCGTCCGAGAAGCAGCAAGACCGCCCAATACGGGTGCGCCGACTCCGCAAACGGCATCTGCATCCACGCGTTGCGCACATAGCGCACCGCGTTCGTCCACAGATCGTATGCCCCCAGCTCAAGGCCATAACCGGCAATACACGATGTCTCGTATATCCGGAACTGGGCCGGTTGATACCACGCCGGGCAGCGCGGATTGGAAAGCACATCGGGAATCTCCTGCCAGGTGCCGTCCGGCTGCATCGTGGCGCGCACAAACTCAAGCGTCGAATCGATATGCGGCCCCTCGAACTGCTGGTGCGCGACCATGATGCGCATCGCCTCGATCGTCGTATGCACAGACCCCACATCGCCCTGATAGTCGGGATCCAGGCCGCCTTTGAAGCCGCCATTCGCACCGCGATACGTCTCCAGCACATCCCAAAACGACACATCATCGATATCGCCGCTCCAGTGTTTCAGGCGCATATCGCTGATCGGATCTCCGTGACTGCCCAGAAAGGCATACGCTGCCTCCGTATCAAACACGGGCTTTTCGGGACTGTCCAATCTCTCGTAATACTCGTATGGCATGTGACCCACCACTCTGACCGAATCAGATATTAAACCACCACTCGGCGGCAAGTCCTATGAAATGCCCATATTTATGCGTGCGGAAATAATCCTTTTCCGCAAAGATATTCTGCGCGGCCTCATTGAGGATGCTCAGCGTATAGTTAAACCGGATCTCCGGACGGCCGAGAATGCCGTCGCCGAGACGCACGCCCGGAAGCAGCGAAACCTTGAAAAGGCTGGCGAGTTCCTGCTTCTGATTGACCGGGCTCAGACCGTTCGGATGGCGAAGCTGCTGGCTCAGCTCGATTGCCGGCCGGAAATAGCGGCCCACATGACCAGTCAGGCGGATATCCCATACGCCTTCCACGCCGTCGTCAAAGTCCTGCTCGATCCCGTCTGCATCCGCAAAATAGCGGACATAGCCGCCAAACAGGATATCGGCATAATTCAGGATGTTGATGCCTGCGCTTACGCCTGCAAGGAAATGCTTCGCATCCGCAGCCTTCAGATCTGTCGCCACGCCGAACGGGATGCTCATCTCGCCGTAGGCCGCAAGGCCGGCCGCATAGCGGACGAACAGATTCACATAGCTGTCATTCAGGAAATTCGAGATCCCGAACTGCGCGCCGACGAGCCAGCCGTTATCTTTCGGCAGTTTCTTGACCTGTTCCGGCTGCGTCACGAGATACTCGCCTTCGCCGATCGCGTGCACCTCGGCATAGAGCTTGGCCTTGAACAGCGGGCCATCCTCGCCACCCCAGAGCTGCTCGGCTTTGAGCGACGCGATAAAGCGCTGCCTGTCGAGGAACACGACTTCCTGTTCGCCGACAAAGCGCTCGTTGACGACATCCACGACCTCGTACTGATAGTCGTTATTGAGGCGGTTCGTACCGAAATGGACATCGATATTGGTGCGCGTGCTGCCGTGCCACCCAAGACCGCCGCCGTAGGTGTTCAGGTTGTCGAGCGGCCACATATCGAGCAGATAGATATCATCGCCGCGATACATGCGAGACCCTGCCCAGAGCACGAATCCAGAGAACCAAAGGTCACGGACCTCGGCATAAAGATTCCTGACGGCGATGCCTGATTTCCAGTCGCCGGTCCGATGGAAGAGCTCGGAGCCGTCAAAGGCGAGCGTCGTGACGATATCCACGACCGTGCCGTCATCGCCGCGATACGGCGTATAGCCCAGCATCAGCTCGACATAGCTGTCTTCGTCCACACGGGGAGTCGGCGACACAAGGCGTGCCTGCCGGCCGGTGCGCATGCCGTCTGCATTCATCGACGGCTGGACGCGCCCATACGAACCAAAGCGGAAACGATCGCCGATGCCGCTGCTTCCAGCCGGGGCACCCGCAGCCTCACGAACCGCAGCGAGATCCGCAGATACCTGGGCATTGCTCGCACGCAACGCGGCAAGCTCTTTCTCAAGGGCCTCAAGTTTCGCCCCTTGTGCCTCGATCTGGGACTTCTGGCTGTCTATCTGGGCCTGCTGCTGAGCGACCTTCTCTGCTGCCGCCGGAGCCGTCTGATTCACCGGGTAATGCACCGCTCCCGGCTCTGGATCCTGAGCATAACCATGGGCACACGCCAAAAGTGATGCCGAAATGACACACAGCTTCAACGTTCTTTGCATGAATTCCCTATCCCCTTGGGACGGATAACCGCCTTAATTGGTTGGCAAATCGTCGCGGTTGCTCTTCGCGACATGGACATCATCTTCCGTACCGTCAACGCCGTCAGGCCCATACGACCAGACATCGCATGTCTGTACATCGATGCGCTTGTACTGATAAAAATTGCCCCACGGATCCCGCGGCCAGAAAAATCCGAACTGTTTCCGCGTCGCCTCTTTCGCCGCTTCCAGATCGGCCGGGCATTCCTGGTTCGCCGAACACACGCCGATACAGTAGTTGAACAGCTGATTCACGAGCTTGCGCGCCTTGTAATCATCCGGCTCGATCCCGCCCGGAAATCGCTGCACCTGCGCCACATGCTCATATTCGCCGACCTGACTCTGCTGCGGCGCGCCCGGCGCGCCCGCCGACGGCTCATCATCCACATGCACAGGCTTCTGGCCTTCGCTGCGGCGATCCGAACACCCAAAAGAAAAGGCGGCAATCGCCGCAATACACAACATTGTTACCAAATGTCTCAACGACACGTCATGCCTGCGCAAAATGCCACCTCCTATCTGTGAGACGTTACACGGCCTTTAATACCGACCGATATTCATTACGCCTATTTGCTTTTTTTCTCAAGACCCATGTGACGGTCAAGAAGCTGCGCGACGCGGAGCGTCATCAGCTTGGCACGATACACGGTATCGACTTTGCCTTTGCAGGTGAGCGCGATAATCGCATCCACAAGGCCTTCCTTCGAACCAAAACGTTTCACCATATCGTCGTGCGCCGCATTGAGTTTCAGAAGCTTGCGGTTGCTCACCGTGTGCATCTTCTTCGCGAACGCGTCATCGCTCATGCCTTCGGGACGCTCGATCTTGCCCATCACGGCTTTGATCAACTCGTCACGGGAACCAAATTTTTCTTTTACTTCTGCAAGGGGGGACAGCTTCATTTTTTTCATACTCCTTAAACAATGTTGCCTGTCATTACCGCAAATGCACAGCATATACGGGCGCGCGCCTCTTACCACATCACACGCGATGCGACAACATTTTTGTCACCGCGCCCCCTTTTTCGTCCGCCTTCCGCGCCCGCCCCTCGCTTGCCGCATGCCCCCACGTGCGCCGGAACACAGGCCGCATGCAGAGGGGGTAGCGGCGTATGCGCGAAGCCGCAGACGTGCAGTGACACGTCCC
>JAFZFY010000399.1 GCA_017555665.1 Pseudomonadota bacterium
AACCATCGACTGCTGGCTCTCAGACACGCTCCGAGGCGCTGATACCTTGATATTCTCCGATATGCCCAGCTTATGGCCGCTCTCCGGTGCCGGGGCACCGTTGATATCCGCCTCGCTCAGCGCGCTGGTATCGCCCGATTTCAATAGCAAAATCTCGCTTCTGAGCGACTCGATCTCCGCCTTGAGCTTCGCGGAATCGTCCTCGCCACCCAAACCCAGACGACGGCTCAGATCATCGATCTCCTCGATAAACACCTCGGCGCTTGCCGGGCGACAGTTCGGATCTTTTGCCAACAGACGGTTGATGACATAGTTCCGCAGCGGAAGCGGAATGCTCTCCGGCAACGGCGGCGGCGGCGACTGGATATGCATCAAGATCGTCCCCAGGAACGTCGCTTCCTCGAACGGCGGCTGCCCCTTCAGCATCTCATAGAGCACTACGCCCAATGAATAAAGATCCGCGCGCGCGTCGAGTTCCTTGCCGCGTGCCTGTTCCGGGCTCATGTATTCAGGCGTGCCGGGCGCCGTCCCCGCCTTCGTCAGCTTCTTCCCGTCACGGCTGTTGTCGTCACCCTTGAGCTTCGCGATGCCGAAATCAAGCACCTTCACGACATTCATCGACGTGAGGAATATGTTATCAGGCTTCAGGTCACGATGGATAATGCCCAGCTGATGCGCCTCCGAAAGGCTGCCGGCCACCTGCCTCACGATCGGAAGCGCTTCCGCTGGCGTCATCGGGCCGCGCTTGATCCGCTCGCTCAGCTCCTCGCCCTTTAAAAGCTCCATGGCAATAAACATGCGCTTGTCGGGCGTTTCCCCCATGTCATAGATGCGCACCGTATTCGGGTGCACAAGCGATCCGATCACGCGCGCTTCCCGAAAAAATCGCATCACCACGCCGGGATTCATCGAAAACATCGGCGACAGGACTTTCAGCGCCACACTCCGTTCGATCTGCTGCTGCCTCGCAACATACACTTGCGCCATTCCGCCCTGCGCAAGAAAGGATTCGATCTTGTACCGATCCGCCACAATCGTGCCGTTCGGATAAATGCTCGTGTCCATTGTCATATCGTCCATAACGCAACCTCTTCAGGAACACATGCCCCAAGTTTAAACTTATACATTAACACGATTCATCTGACATCGCAAAAACACTCGACATCACAAAATAAGAATGCATGACGATTCCTCGCGGCAAAAAAAAACCCGGCCAAAGGCCGGGCGATATCATGCCGTTGAGACGATCACTGAATCTCGAACGGATAGGTGATCGGCAGGTCTGCCGCGCCGGAAGCGCGGAACTTCATGCCGTTGACGACCTTCAAAACACACGATGCGACCGGCGTATTGGCAAATTCGGGAGAAATGACCTTGGCGCCGCTCACACGGCCGTCGCCCTTGATGACGAACGACACTTTCATCTTGCCCTTTGTCTGCGACGTGCGGCTGCATGTACGGACATCGCCGAATGCGCCACGGATCACGCTCTGAACCTCAGCCTTTGTCAGGCCGGCAGCCGCAGGCGCGGGTGCCGCCGCAGCCGCCTGTTTCTTGGTATCCGTCTTCTTAGCCGCGCTGCTCCCAGAACCGGTGTTCGCCGGTTTCGGAGCCGCCGGCGCGGCCGCCGCCACTTTCGTCTCTTTCGGTGCAGGCGCGGAAGGCTTCTTGGCCGAACCCGAACCGCTCTTGGCCGACTCTTCGGCTTCCGCTGCCGCTTTCTCTTCCTCCGCCTTGGCAAGCGCCTCTCGCTCTCTTTCTGCCGCTTCGGCTTTTTCTTTAGCCTTTGCTTCGGCCTCGGCCTCAGCCGCCGCCTTGGCATCTGCCGCCGCCTTCTCCGCCAAAGCCTGCGCTTCGAGCTTGCTCTTCTCCATCTCCTGTTCGAGCTTCTGCTTTTCGAGCTCCATCTGCTTCATCGCCAGTTCCTGCTCCTGCTTCTGCTTTTCTTTAGCATTGCTGGAGCTCACGACCGCAGCCACGATGCCGATGATCGCAAGCAAAAGCACCACGCCGCCGCCGATCAGGATATACAGCTTCGTGTTGTCTTTCTTGGTTCCAAGCGGAAGCACCGTCGCCACAGGAACCTGGCTGGCGTTCCCGAAGCTGTTCACCACCTCTGCCTGACGGCGACGAACGACCGGCCCCGATGACGCGAGCGCCTTCACGTCGATCAGACCCGCCGCTGGCGCAGATGATGCCGCCGCTGGCGATGACGAACCGCCGCTCAGCGCGCCGCCGCCCACGGCCTGAAGGCTGCTCAGGCTGAACAGAACCGAATTCTCGCTCTTTGCGCCCACCATGTCGTTCGCGCTCGGCGCGACCGAACCGGGGCTCATGTCGAACACTGGCTCGTCATCCGCTGCCGCCTTGCCGTCCATACCGACAATGCCGGCACTGCTGTCGTTATCGAACGGGCTGAAGCCGCCGCCGCTGAACTCCGTGATGTCGATCGCTGCCGTCTCCTCGCCATTCCCGCCGATATCATTGAGCGGATAGCCGCCAAAACCGCCGCCGGCACCCGCCACTCGCGTCGCCTCGTTCGCGCCGTAAGGCTCGCCCTGGACCGGCGAACGCAGATAATCAAATTCGTTCACCGCGCCGAGCGCCATCCAGTCGGGAAGACCGTCACACCAGACATACGAGTCAAACGTTATCTGGCCATTCTGAAAACTGAATTCCATATCGCGCGTCGAAAGCGGACCCACTGAGTCATCGTTCATCGCATAATACCAGCGCGGTTCCAATGACGCAGGATCGACCATCGAGGCATCCACAAAATTCGTACTGTTGCAATGCGGACATATCACATTGCAACCTCCGTCTGACAGCTGCATGTCAGAAAGCCAATGATTCGCTCCGCAGCCACTGCATATGATCTTCATTCAAAAACTCCCTTCTCCGACGCGTTCTTCACGGCCGCATTGATGATTCCTGCGCATTCTCTTCAAGACGCTGCATATAGCTGCGCTCCAGACGCAATACGCTTTCAAATTTCGCTTCCGCCCTGGCTCGCTCGAACATCCCTTGCGGATCCCGAAAGGCGCCATCGATCAGCATATCGTCAAAATTGTAAAGCTTCTCTTCCACAGCACCGCCTTCCTCGCATCGCGCAGGCACGCTCACCGCACACGAAATCGCCCCAAGCAGCACAACAAAAAAAGCTTTTAAACGATTATGCCTCAATTCTCACCCCTTTCCCAAGACAGAAAAAGACGTTTGACTATACCATATATCAATATCGCTTGCCACGGTCAAAATAATGCAATCTCTTTTCGCCCAGATACGGACATCCCGGTCGCTCGCCTATGCCTCACGGCATACGGCTCGCCTCTGCCGCTACCGGCTGCGCCGATACGCGGCAGATCCCCTTTCGGCGCGCATTTCCGCGCCTCCGATCACTCCGTGACCTGCACGAGCACCACGGTCACATTGTCACGGCCCCCATGCGCTTTCGCGCGCCCGATCAAGTCTGTCACGGCACCGGACAGATCCCCGGCATGCGACTTCACGACCGAAAGGATCTCTTCATCCGTCTGCTCGTTCACAAGACCGTCGCTGCACAGAAGATAGATATCGCCTGCACGGGATGACACCTCAAACACATCCGGCGCAAGCTCCGGACGCGTCCCGATCGCCTGCGTGATGATATTTTTATGCGGAAATGCCGCGACCTTCTCCGGCGTATCCAGCTTCCCGCTGTCTATCAGCTCCTGCACGAGCGAATGATCATGCGATATCTGCACGATCCTGCCGTCTCGAATCAGATACCCGCGCGAATCCCCCAGATTGATGATATCCACATACCCATCTCGCACGACCACGCCGACCATCGTCGTCCCCATGCCGCGCTGGGCGGGATTCGACAGCGATGCCTGCAACACACGGCGATTCGCCTGATAAAAGGACGAGAGCACCATCGTCGTGCGAAACGCCGGCAGCACGCCATCCAGCCGCCCCCACATCGGCGTCTCCACCGTATCGCGCACCGCCTCGACGGCCATCGCGCTCGCCACCTCGCCGGCCGCATGACCGCCCATCCCGTCCGCAACCATATACACCCCGGCCTCCGGCATCATCAAAAGCGTATCCTCGTTGTGATCGCGCACAACGCCCCGATCCGTGCCGCCGGCGTGAAGCACCTCGCCATACGCGGTCCCGCAGAACATCAAAAATAACGCCGTCACTAACCCGATCACCTGCTTCATCTGTCCATTCTCCATCACACGCCCCGAACACAAGGCGCAGCCAGACACATCCGGATATCCCGCCCCTTCGGGCTGCATCACGCCGGGCGCACACAGCCGCCATGCGGCGCGCATGCGCCGAGCCACGCCCACCAAATCCCTATACACGCGCGTCACGCAGCGCCCCAAATACGCGCAAAATCAGGGGCAGCCAGCCCCCCAGACGAGGGGGTAGCGGCGTATGCGCACAGCCAGCAGAGACGTGTCGTGACACGTCTCTGCTGGCGAGCACATAGCCGCGAAGGGGGATTCTTCCCCCACCCACAAAAAAAAGCCCTTCCTTCCTGACGGAAAGAAGGGCTGAAAACACGCACACGGCAGATCGGCGCGACGCGCCGAACCCCGCATTAACCTTCGTTCTTCTTCCAGATGACGTAGGAGATCGCGATATAGTCGTCTTTCTTGATGTTGGCGCCACTGAAGACGATCGCGTTCTGGGATGCGTCATAGCTCCAGCCGTCCTTCGCCGCGCCACGGGTCAGCTCTTTCGACTTCGTGCCGCTCTTCACGGCCACGCGGATCGTCGAAGCGATCGGATAACCCTTGAGCGGGTGGGAAGCGACGCGGCCTGCCACGTCTTCGAAGATCGCATCGATACTCGTCTCAAAGCTCGTATTGCAGATACTTGCGAAACCGCCTTCCTTTTCCTTGCTCAGGAAGCGCGCCATGTGGATGTACGACAGGCCGTAGTTCGCGCCCACGACTGCCGAGCTGGACTCCTTGTAAGTGCCTTCGCATTTGAAGCAGCCGATACCCTCCTTGCCGTTCTTCGACTCATCCACATTGCCGTCCTTATCCTTGCAGACACCATCGCAGATCTTCAACGTCGTGCAGATGCCGCCTCGGCTTGCGCCGATATCGCCGACGAGGGCGAACCCGGTCACGTCGCTTTCACCGGCATAGCGCTGATAGATCTTGAGGTAGTAGTCGAGCATCGCGTGATACTCGGGAGCCGCCGCCTTGATCTCTTCGAGCGACATATCGTAGGTCAGTCCCGATGCATCAACCAGCGTTTCGAGCGTGTCCGCCATCGTGGCGTTGCACTCGCCGTCACCGCCCCCACCGTACTGGCCGGTCTTCATCGAGCCGTTGCTGAGTTTGAAGCCTGTACGGCACCCGTAAAGGTTGTTAGGGCTTGACGACAGCAAGGTGTTTTCATGTTCCTTGTCGGGGCCCTCTTTGAACTGACGCGACTCTTCATCGGATACCCAGATGATGTATTTGAGGGCATTTTCGCGAAGGTTGCAGTTCGCGAGCAGGGAGATGCAGTTATCGGAGGTGGGTTTCTCTTCGCATTTAGAGTATGTCTGCGGGCTGAAATAGGCCGTCTTGCGCTTCAAGGTCGCAAACATGTCCTTGTCTTTCACCGTATAGAGAAGCTCGTCCTTGATATCCGCAACACTCGGCGACACCGCGAGGCCGAGGCGTTCCAGAGCCATCGCGCCGCTCTTGAGGCCGTCTTCATAGCCTTTGCCGTTGATGTTCGGCGTCGTCGTGGACGCCGTCTTCTTGCCGGCGACGTTCTGGATGAAGATGTCCACGCCGCCCTGCATATCCTTGTCGATGAAGCAGTTCAGCGAGTTCTTGACCGTGTGGACGCCGAGATAGTTCAGATAGACGTTCGTATCATAAGACTGCGCGGAATTCGAACGGAGATCCGTGCCGAGCGAATCGGAGTTGATGACGAGCGGCGTGTAATCCGAGCCGTAGCCGTACTGGCCGCTCGTCACCTTGCCTGTCTCGTCGAGCAGGTAAGCGTCCGTCGTCGTCACCGCGAGGCGGTAGTCGATGCCGGATGTCGCCAGGCGTTCCGTGAACGCGCTGACCGTGTTCGTCAGGTTCGTCAATTCGTCTTGCATCGAACCGGAATTATCGATGACCCAGATGAAATCGACCGTACCGGCAGCATTTCCGAACACCTCAGGCTGGCAGACGAAGTCTTTGAACGGATCGAAACCCGTCGGGGCGGCGGGCAGACCGATCGGCGCGACGAGCGTGCCGGAGATCACGTCATCGAGCATATTCATGGCCTCGATGGCGTTTGCCGCGCCCTGCTTGCTGGACGTGTTCGTGCTGCGGCAGGTCAGCGCGCCGCTGTACGCATAGACGGCCTTGCCCCCCTCTTTGTACTCGGAACGCGCGAGGTAAAGGATCGCCTTGCCCTTGTCGTCATCGGAGCCGCTGTCGCAGGCGGTGTTGCCCGTCGCCTTGCTCACGCTCAGATTGGCATCAAACACCTTCGCGATCGCATCGCGGACGTTCTCAAGCGTCTGGCCGCTTTCGAGCGTGATCGAGTATTTGTAACGGCTCACCGTGTGATCCGGAATAACCTGGAGGTTGTTCCTGTCATACACGGGCACGCCGGCTTCCGTCTTGTTTTCGAGCCAGACATTGAGCGGCATCGAGCTGGTGAAGTTCGATTCCTCTGCATAGTAGCCGTCTTTGATCGCGCTTTCGCGAAGGAGCTGCGGACCCGTGTATCGCTTGGCAGAAAGCGTCCCGAAGAAGCCTGCCACCTTGTGCGCGCTGTCCTCGAACACCGTCACTTCTTTGTTCGGATCCGAATCGATCTCATACACCGCGCTCTTCATCTTCGCGATACGGATCTCTTTGAGTTCCGACGCGGAACCGCCCAGCATATCGCCTGCCTGGCAGACCACCTGCTGGAGGTCATACACATGGCCGTTTGCCGGCATGCTTGACGGGTCATTCGGAAGCGTCTCGCCCAGGTGCGGCTCGTACACGCCGTTATGGTTGAGATCTTCATAGCCGTCGGGGATCGTGTCGCCGTCCGTATCCAGAAGGCACGGATCCTCAAGCCCGCTACTGTTGCGCTCCACGAGATTCGGGATCCCGTCCTGATCATAGTCGCCATCAGCCGGCAGATTCTCAGGAATACAGGCAGACGCGCATGCCGAAGCGCCCGCGCACACGGAAAGCGAGCAGCTCTCCTGGCCGTTGATCGTCTTGCCAGGACCGCACTCGATCTTGCAGTTGCCGATATCACGGCACGCCGCCCACGTCGTGCACTTGTTCGCCGACGTGCTATCCGTCGAGCAGAGGCACGCCCAGTAGTCCACGCCGTCCGCGCAATCTTTCGATGTCATGCAGTCGCTGCGGAGGCACGCCTTCTTCGCGCCGCTCATGTCTTTATGAAGCTTGCCGTTCGCCGCATTGATGCCGTCTTCTGCCGAATAGTCATTCAACGTCGGCACCTTAGGCTTCGAGGGATTGCCCGGGTTTTCTGAATCGACCACATCCGCCGGCTTGAACGGATCCTCCTCTTCACACCCCAAAAGGCTGAAGCCCGATACCATGACCGCGCCAAGCAAAAACGCCAACTTCCGCTTACTCATATTTCCTCCTGATTCGCAGCATCTCACCGGGATGCTACCTATTTCACTGTCCTTGCGCTGATTTTACCTTATCGCAGTACAATTACGACATAGCCTTTTTACTTTAAAGGAAATCACGCATGTTTTCAACAATCAGATGTTGCGAGCGGGTCACATATTTTTATCCGCGCGCCGGACACACGACACGGAGAGCGTCTGCGAGGCCGCGCCGCCCTCGAATACCGCCCCGTCACGGACGATCTCGTAAGCGGAGCGCTCGAGGATGCCGTCCCTGATCTCGAAGCTTCCCTTGCCGTTCCCGACCTTCCGGCCGCCGGCCTGGACATCGAGCGCGGTCACGAACGCGCCGCCCGCCGCCGCAAGCGTTTCGGGGCTGACAGCGATGACGCGCGCCGGGCCGTCGCCCGTATCCCGCACGATGTAGCTGCCGCCGCTGCCCACGCCGTCTGATGGAAGCGGCACCCAGAGCCCGCGCATCGCATCCGACACCATGTAAAGCACACGCCCGACCTGCGGGTTGATCTTCGCCTCCGGATACACGTTCAGAAGCCCGCCGTGACGCGTCAGGCGCGTATAAAGCGCGATCCCCTCCAGCATCCTGCCGCTCTCCGAAAGCCCGATCTCCGCGTCGCCGTCAAACACATGCACGTCGATCCCGCTGAATTTCAGCGTCACCTCGTCCTCGAAATGGCGCCGTTCCGGCCGCGATATCGTCACGCCCGCGCGGAAGCCCACGCGCGACACCGCGCCGCCCTCGTAACGCGTCTCCTGGCTGACATCGAGATCGTAATGCAGCGGATGCGTCACGACCGCATAAGCCAGCGCCTGGACGCCCTCGCCGGGCGCCGTGACCTCGACAGACGCGATCTCGTGATAATGCGAATCCTCGTCCTTCGACTTCTGGCCGCTCAGCGGCGGGGTCGAGATCACCATCACTGCCGCGCACGCGAACAGGATACCGATGATGCCCAGCACAAGCGCCGAACGCCGGCGGTTTTCCGGCGTCGCATCCAGCGCGTCAAGCGCCGCCTCGGAATGCGAGCGCTCCGCCTCGGAATGATCCGCGCCGGACGCATCCCCGCCCTCTGCCACAGGCTCACGTCGTTCCTCATCAGACATCTTGCTCTCCGGATTCCCTAAATCATGCTCTTACGCGCCGGGCCTCTGCCCTGGGCGCGCCCTGCCGGCCTTCGGCCGCCACGGGC
>JAFZFY010000400.1 GCA_017555665.1 Pseudomonadota bacterium
GGAGGTGTCCCCCCGCGCGGCTATTTGCTTCGCAAATACGCCGCTCCCCCCTCTGCGCGGGCCTCAGATCTGGCTGGCATAAGGGGGACGGACCGCGCGTTTTTAATCCAATCTTTGTGATATTGATAATGAAATCATGCATCAGGAAGCGTTTTTTAATTCGGAATTCGGAATGCGGAATGCGGAATCGGCCCCAGCTGCGTTTTGCGCCGTCTTCCCGGAGGGGAGGATATGGGTTCGCTTGCGCTCAGCAATGATAATTCGGAATGCGGAATTGGCGTGTTGCGGCGTATTCGGGCTGATAAGCTATTTTTGCCTTTGATGTATGGCAAATATCGATATAAGTATGACAAAGATGTCATAAAAAATGTATGACATGAGGAAGTGGTGTGTAAGAAAGTTCATTAAAATCAATGGGTTGCATGGTTAGATGATTGTGGGGCTGATTTATGGGAATAAATTTCAAGTTTGAAAATTATCTGTGCGTGCATCATAAAAATGAAAAAAACAATATAAATTTGTCAGTCAGTTTGCGTTTGAAAAATGAACTGCTATAAGGACGCTCCGAACGCTCGGGAATGATGCGTTCGTGAGTTGAGAGGCAATATATGAGAATTTACAGAATACTGACAGCTGGGCTTTTGGGACTGATGATTTGCGCATGCAGCACATCGGATGAGGATAGCACGAAGAGCGGCAGCCCGTCGGTATCAGACACGCCGCAAGATCCTATCGCGCCGCCGGTTCCGAGCGATCCGAGCGATCAGGGGGCGCAGACCGATCCGAGTTTGCCATCGGATCCTGTCACGCCGCCAGATCCGTCGCTTCCGCCGGATGCTGGCGTGCCGCAGGAGCCGACGCAGGTCGATCCGCCTGCGGCGAGCGATCCTTGCGCGAACATGAGCTGCCCTCAGGGGACATGCCAGGAAGGCGTGTGCGTGACGGCTGCGATGAAGGCTGTCAAAGAAGGCGATATCTGCGATCCTGAGACATTTGTCGAGTTCTGCAACGGCAATATGTCGGTGTATTGCGATCACGGTGTCGTGCAGGTCGCCCCGTGCAGCGAATCGTGTGTCATTTATGAAGAGACGTATTTTGGACGTGTGCGCATGCAATCGGGGTGCGTGGATGGCGGGGCTTGCACGGAACTGAACGCGCTTCGCCGCGAGTGCTCGATCGTGAGCGGCATGGGGCAGGTGCTCGCGACGGCTTGCCAGAAGACGACGCGTGGCGAGCTCAAGTGGGTGAGCGTCGATGGCTATTACTGCAAAGGTGCCTGCGATGCGAACAAGGAAAAATGTGCCCTGATCGAAAATGAATGCGATCCATACGATCTCAATAATTATAAATGCGACCGTCACAGCCTGACCAAGTGTTATCTCGATTCCAATTTGACGGCCTCTGTTCGCAAGGATTATTGCGATGACAAGTGCGTGACGGTTCATGGCGTGGCAATGTGCGGCTTCGCCTGCACATCCGAGAATGCGCGTGAGAACCGCTGTGTCTATGCGGATTCGACAGATATGTATGATTCGGGTGATTTCATTTGTACCAAAACTGACGAAGGTGAATTATATAGCGTCTGGACAGGCGAATACAGTGCTTGTCTGGATGGATGTGATCACTCGTCAGGAGTCTGCAAATAATGTCAACACTGAAAGTGGCCGTGATACCGGTGGCAGGCCGCGGGACGCGCTGGATGCCTATTTCGCGAAGCGTTCCCAAAGAGCTGTTGCCCGTATGGCGGCGCACGAGCGCGAGTTATGCATTTGAAGAGGCTGTCAGTGCCGGGTTTGAGGAGATCATCTTCGTCATATCTCCGGACAAGCATGATGTGCTCGAGCATTTTCTGAGGTTTGATGCCTCGGATCTCGGCCCGGATTACAGCGGGCTTTCGTGGTCAAAGCTTCACGAGCGCGTGCGTGTGCACGCGTGCATCCAGGAGAAGCCGCGCGGTCTTGGGCACGCGATTTTGTGTGCGGAACACGATGTCGCCGGGCGGCCGTTTGCCGTGCTTTTGCCCGATGAAGTCCTCATGGATAACGGCATCTCGATGCTTTTGGACTGCTCGCCAGCGGTATTGCTGATGGATGTGCCGTTCGAGCAGCGCGCAAATTACGGCATCGTCGTGCCGGAAGAACGCGACGGCGCGCTGTGGATACGCGATCTGGTGGAGAAGCCGAAGCCGGAGGACGCGCCGTCGTCGCTGGCGGTGACGGGGCGTTATACGTTCACGCCGGAGATCTTTGAATGCTTGAGAACGCAGGCGCCAGGGCTTGCCGGCGAGATACAGCTGACGGATGCGATGCGAAGATATACGGCGGCGCATCCGCTGAGAGGGGTGATCTATCGCGGCGTGCGCCATGATGTCGGGCAGCCGTCCGGGCTTTTGACGGCTTCGCTCGATTTCGGCCTGCGGGATCCGGAGTATGGGGATTCGCTTCGGGCGGCTGTGGCTGAACTCTTGAAAAAGTAGGCATCGCGTGTGATCTGAGGGCTTTGGGGCGTGCAAGCGAAGCGCAGAGGGGGTAGCGGCGTATGCGCGCAGACTGGTAGAGACGCGCGGTCAGCACGTCTCCTACCAGTCGAGCACATAGACGCGCAGGGGGAGGCTTCCCCCGGCAGGGTAAAGCGATTTGGCATTTCTGCGCATTTTAGCATATTGGTAGGCTTGTGAATGTGTGTTAATTTGGATGCGGCCGTGCTTTGACGGAAATGTATGATATTTGGGTTTGGGAGTGATACATGGATGACCTGATTTCTTTAAAGCAAGTGAGTTTCAGATACGGCTGGAGAGCGCCCTGTCTGCTCGAGAGGATTGACTTGACGCTTGGTGCCGGCATGATTTACGGCCTGCTGGGGAAGAATGGCGAGGGCAAGACGACGCTTTTCAGGCTGATTGCGGGGCTGAACCCGGTCATGAGCGGAGTGATCAGGACGCTTGGGCAGGATCCGTTCGGACGTGCGCCGTCGCTGATGGGGGAGCTTTTCCTGGTGCCGGAGGAGATTTATTTCCCTGCGATGAAGGCACCGGACTACGCGAAATATTACGGCTCGTTTTATCCGAATTTTTCGATGGATGATTTTCTGGGCAATTTGAGGGAATTCAAAGTGCCGGAAACGCAGACGCTGAGCAGCATGAGCCAGGGGCAGCGCAAGAAGGCGTACATGGCATTTGCGCTTGCGTGTCATACCCGGATTTTGCTGATGGATGAGCCGACGAACGGCCTGGATATCGATAGCAAGGTCGTGTTTCGCAAGATGCTTGCGGCAGCCTCGACACCGGATCGGCTGATCATCATATCGACGCATCAGGTGCTCGATTTCGAGGCTCTGATCAACGGCGTGATCGTGCTCGACGAACACCGTATCGCCTTGTGCGCGACGACGGACAGACTGCTGGAACGCTTTGTATTCGGGACGCTTGGCGAGGACGAAACGCCAGTGTACAAGGTCGAGACGCATCGCGGCATGCGTGCTGTCGGTCTGCGGGTGAGCACGCCCAAGCAGGGCCTGGAAGAGCTTGATCTTGAGCTTTTGTTTGAAGCGGCAACGCATGCCGGTCTGGCTGATAAACTATAATTCGGGGCTGGAATATGAATGAGATATTTTCTTTTGAGCGTTTTGGAAAGCTTCTGAGACTTCAGTTCCGTGAGCAGATCGTGTCGCTTGGCGTTCTGTTTGTGAGTTTTTTTGCGGCGTTGGGCGGTGCCAATTTTCTGCTGTTCAACGTGGCGACCTCGAATGAAGCGCGTTTGGGCGGCACGCTCGTGATCATCGTGCTGTTTGCGTCGATCGCGATGTTTGTGACGACGCTTCGTGCCGGGCGCAGCTGCCGTGAGTATTTTGACCGGCCTCATGCGTGCACGATGCTGATGCTGCCGAGTTCCCGGCTTGAGCAGTTCCTGGTGCCGTTTTTTTTGAACGTGATCCTGCTGCCGGCTCTGGTCTTCATCGGGTTTTACCTGATCGAATATACGATGTTTTTCCGGTCGTTTGACGCATTGGTCGATCAGTTTCCGGATGCGCGTGAGATGCTGGTGCAGAATCATGATTTTAACATGGCGAAAGCCACATTTTCGCAAGTGCTGACCAGTGTGCCGATGTGGCTGATGATCGGTGCCACGCACGCCTTCTTTTTTCTAGGGGCGTTGTTTTTCAAGTCAGTGCCTTATCTGAAGTCAAATCTCGTCCTGCTCGGTATATTTATTCTGCTCGCGATCTTGAGTGCTACGGATGTCGTTCAGAATCTGTTTTCAGAGAGTCTGTCGTTTGAAAGCATGTATGAAGACAGCGGGCCGATGTCGTATATCACGCCGGGCTTCTTCTTTGTGCTGTTTGGCGGTCTTTCTTGGTTGAAATTCAGGCGGTTCACGCTGCCGTGATGAAACGGGAGGTTGAGATGTCTGGTGAGCTTGACGTGGTGGCGCGCGCGTTGCGCGTAGCGGAGGAATGTCATCGGGGGCAGACGGACAAGGCGGGCATGCCGTATATCGAGCATCCGAAGCGCGTTGCGGCGCGCTGTGTGACGGCGGAAGAAAAGGCCGTTGCGCTGTTGCACGATACGATGGAAGACTGCGGCATGACGGCTGATCGCCTTCGCGAGCTTGGCTTTGACGATGCGATCATTGAGGGCGTGCAGTCGGTCACGAAAAAGCCGCATGAGGACTATTTTGATTTTGTGCGCCGGGCCTGTGATAACCGCATCGGGCGTGTCGTGAAGATGCATGATCTTGAAGATAACATGGATGTGATGCGGTTCGTGAGCCGATGTCCGGTGATCACGGATCTGAATGAGTCGATGCTCCGGCAGGACAGCTCGCTGGGCGTTTTGGGGGAGAAAGATTTGTTCCGGATGAACAAGTATCTGCTGGCGTACCGGCTGTTGCAGAGTATGGGGGCGTGAGGGCGTATTCAGGGGGGCAGCCTTTAGGCGTTTGCTGATGTATCGTGGGGTTTTGTATTTTTAGGCAATCGTCGGCAGACAATAGGCAGTCGTAGGCAGTACAAAGTCCTTGAACTGTGGGAATTTGAGCGTATGGCTGCGCATAGACACGATGGGCGTTGGATCGCTCAGGATTTAGAAAACTGCTGAATCGTAACCCTGTGCCAGGGCAAACGGGATGAAATCGCTATCATTTTGGCTGTCGTGTGGGGTATAATCGAAATGTTGGCGATAACAGCCTTTACCGGATGACAGGATGCTGTCTGGCGAGGGCAAGCTGAGCGTTCGTTGCGTTTTGTGCTTGGTGCGGTTCTGAGGGATCGTTGCCATTACTTTATTTTTGCGGAGTTTTGTATGGCAGAGAAGAGAAAAGAGAAGCGGATCGTTCGTGCTGATGGCAAAATTTTGAATGTGGGAGGATGCTGTTGCGCAGTGCCGCGGCCTGATATTCCTGTGTACGCTTCGACGCGTTATTCGGCGTCGCAGCTCCCCAAAAAAGTCGATCTCAGGCCGTATATGACGACCATCGAGGATCAGGGGCAGGTGAACAGCTGTACAGCCAATGCTGTCGTCGGGGCTATTGAATACATCCTTCGCCGCAAGGCGAATCAGAACGTCGATTATAGCCGTCTCTTTGTCTACTACAATGCACGAAAGGCCAACGGCGAGGAAGGCAAGGACTGTGGCTCGGTGATCGGGCTGGCCGTGGATAGCTTGAAATCGATCGGTTGTTGCAGCGAAGAAGAGTGGCCGTATAAGACGAATCTGATTTTGAAGAAGCCGAGTTCTGCGTGTTACAAATCGGCTTCGAGCTGCAAGGTGAGTAATGTTCAGCATGTGAATACGGATCTGGATGATTTCAAGCTCGCGCTTGCTGAGGGGCATCCGATTATTTTCGGTATGGCGCTGTTCCAGTCGTTTGACCGGCAGAGGAAAAAAGGCTATGTGCCGATGCCGACATCCAATGATACATCTCGCGGCTCTCATGGCAATCACGCGATGCTTTGCGTCGGGTATTCCGATGTCGATAACGTGTTTATCGTGAGAAATTCATGGGGAAACCGTTGGGGCGATAATGGCTATTGTTATATTCCCTACGGCTATATGATTAATAATAAATTTAATCATGGCGATAACTGGATCATTGATATCGATGAAGATCAGTTAAATGTCGATACGGGTGAGGAAGAGGACGAGGAGACATGGGATAATGAGGATGCCTGGAGCGATGATGATGAATCCGTCCTCACGGATCTGAACGCTGAATTCGACAATATGAGTGATGAGGATTGGGAAGCATTCAATGACGCGATGGGCAAATATGACCTTCCCTATCGTCTTGGCGCGCTGTTCGCGGCGGCTTGCGCCATGGATGACGAAATCTCTGAAGAAGAGGAAGAGGCGACAATCAAGCAGCTTCAGCGAATATTGAAGATATTTGAGTATGATATGGACGCGAAGCGCGTTTATAAGCGTTGCCTTAAACTTGCCAAGATGGATGGATTTTTGGAAGAGACTGTCGAGATTCTGGGACAGTATATGTCGCCTGGCGCGCTTGGTACGATTGCAAAGAATATGTATGAAGTCGCAGGCGCAGATGGCCTGGATGAGAATGAAGAAGAGTTCATCGATTCACTGGTCGGTTCGTGGCTCGATACGGATGAAGAAATGGAATATGATGAGGATGAAGTAGATGATTATGTCTATGAAGATGACGATGACTATGAAGATGACGATGACGATGATGACGACTACGATTATTATGTAGATGACGATGATTGGGATGATGATTGGGATGATGATGACGATGAC
>JAFZFY010000401.1 GCA_017555665.1 Pseudomonadota bacterium
ACAAAGAGCTGAAATTCAAGCAGTTTACAGAAAACCGGGAACGAATATGCCATCAGCTGGAGCAAGCGATCCAGAACAAAAACTATACCAAATCAGACGAGATTATAAGTAAATATCCGCCTGAACTGATGGAAGATGAGGCTTATGCCGAACTTGCCCGTGCCTGCAACCGAGGGCAAAAAATGGCAGGTATCAAATCGAAAGTAGAAGATTACTTCGATTTTGATTTGTTTGAGATCGAATGCCCCAAAACCCTTGTCGCCACCGGCATCACGGATGTACTATTTGCATTCGGAAGTTTTGCATCCGAATCGTCGACCGATCCTCGTTATGGAATATTATGGGTCGTCGTCTTTGTGATCAATTTCCTCGTGACATTTCTAATCTGTACGGATATTTCATTCAATCCATTAAAAAATGTAGATGACGATGAGCGATGGAAATACTGTATCGGCTTATGGTTTTTATTCTTTATCGGCGGAGCCATTTTGGTCGGAGCGATCACAGACCCCTTGCCGACCTGATCGGTCGTTACTATTCAGCCCATAAGTGTTTTCTGAAGTATCGTGGGCATTGCGGGACAGGCTGTTTAGTATTCATTTCCAGCACGCTGAAAGCGTGCCAGAGTACAGCCCGGGGTGAGCGCGAAGCGCGTCCCCCCGGATAATGAAATCATCCCAAACAGCCCCCTGAATGGGTGCAAGGCGAATTTAGTCATTGAAAATATAGCGTTCCTAGGCGACAAGCCATTTATATTTTTCAACGCTATAAAGCGGGATAAGCGGCACCATAATAGGTGTTTTCTTTACATACGCCTGGTATTCGGGATCGTCGCCATACGTGCGGTTTTGCCGCATTTCCAGGCGGCGCGCGCCGCCAAACATGACATATATGATGCCGAGATACCCAGCCAGCACCGCGACCCACTGCCATACGCTGTTCAAACAATTGACGCATCCGAGGAACACGCCTGTCCAGAACATCATTTCGCCAAAGTAGTTCGGGCAGCGCACGATGCGATACAGCCCCGTGTCTACGAAACGCTTGGGATCTTTCTTTTTAGCCGCGCTCTTTTGGAGGTCAGCGGCCGTTTCAATGAGCAGCCCACAGGCACAGACAGAAAGCCCGGTGATAAGCATCGCATCCGTACCTGCGCCATTCTGGAGGCGGAACAGGACGGGGGATGTCTCGCAAGCATAGAGAAGCGCAGCGCTCGTCCAGATGGCAGCTTTCACGCCGAGCTTCATCCCCTTGCCAGACTTGATCTCCGTTTTCATCTTTGCATTGTAAGCTGCACTTTTCAGCTCACGGTATAGGAGATATCCGCTGAGCCGGCAGCCATAGGCGAGGAACAGCAGGCACGCGATCACGGTGCCGAGCGTCAGTGTATCGCGAAACAGCACCAGCAGCGCCGCGCCGATGGCGGCAACAGAAAAGCCGTAGCCGATCGAGATAAACCAGACGTATTTCTTGAAGCCACAGGCACTGGCCAGTAACGCGACAGCGAGAATAATCAAAAATAACATGGAAATCGACCTCCGATCGATGCATTTCCCAAGAGTATGCAGATCCAATTCATGGCAACGTTCAAATCCGTCTGAATACGCTCGATCGTCGGGGTATTCAGTTTGAACAGACGCGCTATTTTCATATCAAATCATCCCATTATCGTTCGTCCGAAACAGAACACCAGACCAAAGGGAATTCACGCAAACCACCTTTTTTCAAGGCGTTCCGAATCATTTTTTACTTTAACACGGATTATCACAAAGTGGCAAAATTTCTTCCGAATACAGCGATCGAGAGGACTTATTTCGCCTGCGCGGCGTTCGGCATGGGGCTCCAGAACAAATATGCGCATTATTCCATGCAATCAGATTTTTAAAATGATAGACTTGGAAGCGGTGTATTGTATCTATTTTCACCAAGAATACGGTTTACGACATGAAAGATAGAATTTTAAAACTCACAGCACTTGCAATTCTGTCGTTATGCGGGTGTAGCGATCCCGTACACACAACAGTCCTTCCATGCCGTGGCGACGAATGTCCGCCATGTCTCGAGGGCTGCAAAGAACACCACATCCTCGTCACATGCGCGCCAGACGGCACGCCGATCGAAACGGAATGTCCCGGCGGCTGCGAATACGGCGTGTGCTACCCGGCCGACGATCTTTGCACCGACGGCGATACCCAATGCCTCGCCTCGAACGTCATGATCGTCTGCACGGAAGGCAAGTGGATCTACACGCCGTGCGAGATGGGATGCCTCAACCGGCGATGCCTCGAATGCCACAACGGAGACAAGCGATGTATCGGCGACGAGCTCCAGACGTGTATCGACGGATTTTGGTACAGCGAAACATGCAAATACGGCTGCGAAGACAATGCCTGCGTCATGCCGGAATGCACCACCGAACCGCCGTTCTGCATCTCTGACGACACGCGACAGTTCTGCGATGACGGCTACTGGCAGACCGAGCTTTGCGATTCCGGCATCTGCGTAAACGGCGAATGCGTGATCCCGATCCCGCCGTGTGCTGAAGGCGAAAGCGAATGTCTCGATATCCAGACACGGCAATATTGCGAAGCCGGCGAGCTGCTCACCGAAAGATGCGATTACATCTGCGAAAACGGCGAATGCATCCCGGAGCCGCCCCCACAATGCAACAATGGCGAAGCGTTCTGCCTGACAGATAAGATCCTGCGCGCCTGTCAAGACAGGCAATGGGTCGATATGACATGCGAATTTCTGTGCGAAAATGACATGTGTATTTCTGAAGATGAAGATTACTCATGTCCAAGCGGCGCAAGCGGCTGCAAAGATGACCAGTACGGCTTTAAATGCATGGGCAAAGGCTGGGCAACGGTACCCTGCGAAGGCGGCTGCACAGGCGCATTCTGCCAGGACAAGACATTGTCATGCAGCGGCGGCACCGAATGCAGAGATGGCGAAATCCTCATGGTATGCATTGACGGCCATTTCACGGATGTCCATTGCCCGCCTGGTCAGGTCTGCGTCGACAACGAATGTTTGGATGCCAATGCCTCCTTTATCGATCCGCGCGCCGGAAACCCGAGCTGCGATGCCAATTCACACCAGAAAGCCGTGTGCGATTCGTTGTATGGCAACGGCAGATGCGTCGAGACGGCAAGCGAATATACATATTATTGCATCGGCACATGCGATCCGAATGATCCGCATCCCTATATGTGCGAAAATCATCATCCTTATAAACGCGCATTTACAGGTTCTTGCCAGACCATCTCGGACGGCACTTATGCATTTATCCCCCAAGAACGCTACCTCTGCGAGCACTCGTGCGATCCGGACACGGGCTGCGACAAGATCGTCGAGGTCGGCGGTGGCCATCTCCGCGATGACTGCACGGGGATTCAAAATGAATGCAACGGTTCGATCATACATCTCTGCGCCGGTCTCGATATCACCTATGACTGCGCCGAAACGTTTGGCGCAAACTGGACTTGCGCGGTCACCAATGGCGAGGTCGTCTGTGCCGAACCTTGTACGGTTGAAGGCGAATCCCTCGATATGTGTATGAATATGCCAAAGGGCGAGGGCCTCGTCCCCACACATTATAAAAAAGTATGCAAGCGGTTCGATGACGGGAAATTATATTATCACATGCAATACGGCGAAGTGTGCAACGGCAAATGCAACACGCTCGGCACGCGTTGTATAGATACATCCAATAGACCCAATTGTGATTATCATATCCTCACCTATTGCCAGGATGCAGGCATTAATCCCAATTTGTGTCCGTCTAATCAGGTCTGCGTGACCTTCGAGGGTCAGACCTGGTGCGCCTGGCCCGTGGATGACCTCGGCGAAGATTCATCATTCTGCGCGGCAAACGCATCTACGCAAAAAACATATTATCAGGAGAACCATTATTGCGAAGTGTATACACATAATTATTATGTCGATTTCGTAAAAGTGGAATATATAGAAACGTGTACCGACGATGTATGCGACAGCACCTCCGGCTGCCGGCGTGTCGAATAATCTATATTTCGACCTCTCCCCCGCCTGCCTTGCGGTCACCCCCTCTCCATTTTGGCGAGGGGGAAGAAGCTGTCATTATCTGTGACCAGCACAATTACGCATCAGATCCGGGAGCAGCGTTTCGCCTTCGTTCAATTCGGGATGCCAGGCGAGCCCGACGATATTGCCCTGACGCACGCCAGTCGCCTGCCCCTGATGCGTGCTCAGGACCTCGACACCTAGCCCAACGCGCACGATACCGGGCGCGCGGATGAACGTCATGCGGACATTTTCGCGACCGGCAAAAGGCCCAGTTACCGAAAAGCTCCCGAGCTGCCGCCCATAAGCATTGCGCTTGACCGATATGTCCAACCGTCCCAGCGGATTGCACTCGCCATCGACTTCATTGGCCAGAAGGATCAGCCCGGCGCATGTCGCAAACACGGGAATGCCCGCATCTATCAACGCCCAGAGCGGCGCGACAAGCCCAAGTTCATTGAGCAAAAGCCGCTGAACCGTGGACTCACCTCCCGGAAACACGAGCACATCAAAGTGCTGATCGAGATCCGCAGCTTGCCTAATCTCCACAGCCTCAAAGCCAGCGCGCTCAAACGCCTGCTCATGCTCGATAAATGCGCCCTGCACCGCAAGGACGCCAACGCGTTTCTTCTGCATCAGATACCACGCTGCTCCATAATCAAGCTGATTTCGTTCGCATTAATGCCGACCATCGCCTCACCGAGGTTCTCCGAAAGCTTCGCTATCAGCTTCGCATCCTGCCAGTTCGTCACAGCCTGAACGATGGCTGCCGCGCGCTTCGCAGGGTCGCCGCTCTTAAAAATGCCGCTGCCCACAAATACGCCTTCGGCACCGAGTATCATCATCAGCGCGGCATCGGCCGGCGTCGCCACACCGCCTGCGGCAAAATTCACAACCGGAAGCTTCCCTTCCCTGTGCACATACTGAAGCTGCGCGACTGGCACGCCGAGCTGCTTCGCCTTCTCATAGAGCTCATCTTCCGCAAGCGATGCCACCGCGCGAATCTCTGCCTGAATCTTCCGCATGTGCCGCACTGCCTGCACGACATCCCCCGTGCCAGGCTCGCCTTTTGTGCGAATCATCGATGCGCCTTCCTCAATGCGGCGAAGCGCTTCACCCAGATCACGCGCACCGCATACAAACGGCACCGAAAACGCCCGTTTATCGATGTGATACACATCGTCTGCAGGCGACAAAACCTCGCTTTCATCGATATAATCGATCTCGATTGCCTCCAAGATACGCGCTTCCGCGATATGCCCGATGCGGCATTTTGCCATGACCGGAATGCTCACGGCATCCTGAATGCCGCGAATCATCGCCGGATCGCTCATGCGGCTCACGCCGCCCGCCGCGCGGATATCAGCCGGAATACGCTCAAGCGCCATGACGGCGCATGCGCCTGCTTTCTCGGCGATCCGCGCTTGCTCGGGTGTCGTCACATCCATAATCACGCCGCCTTTCAGCATCTGCGCCAAATTCCTGTTCAGTTCGCTTCTGTCTTCCATCTTTCACTCCCTATATTCGGTCTGATTCTGTTTACGCATAAAAGCTACCGCCTCCGAACATACGGATGGCACAGCCCTCTGACGGCGCTTACATACGCGCATATCACTTTTGCTTACAATCGCAGGATTGTATGGATGACAATATAGCAATTAGCAATTAGCAATTTTGAGCAGCAAAGAGTCTTTTGCCAACAACCGTGGGCAACCTAGCCATCGCGAAAAATTCTTTGCCGACAACCGTCGGCAACCTAGCCATCACGAAAAATTCTTTGCCGACAACCGTCGGCAAGCTGGCAATCGCAAAAAATTCTTTGCCGACAACCGTCGGCAAGCTGGCAATCGCGAAAAATTCTTTGCCGACAACCGTCGGCAAGCTGGCAATCGCGAAAAAATTCTTTGCCGACAACCGTAGGCAACCTAGCCATCACGAAAAATTCTTTGCCGACAACCGTCGGCAAGCTGGCAATCGCAAAAAATTCTTTGCCGACAACCGTCGGCAAGCTGGCAA